>CAXTDG010000389.1:0-5111 GCA_964242675.1 uncultured Chitinophagaceae bacterium | reverse complement strand
GGTGGAGATCGGAAGCTTTAAATTGATAGTTGATAATGAGAAATACGATTAAAGCGTTGAGAGTTATAAGGCATCTCTTACTACCACAATCATTATATCATTGTCTATTGTCAATTATTGATAGTAACTCATCTTGAAATAACTGTCTGGAAGTTGCTTACAAACACTTTCTTTCAAATAATAAAAGAGCAGATTCCTCCTTCGTCGGAATGACAATTTTAATCAGCAAACTTCGCTTTGTCATGCTGACGAAGGAAGCATCTGCTTTAACATTTTTTGAAACCATTATAAGTGAAGAAAATTCAAATCGAGACTACCCAACGATCCAAAATAGGTTGGACATCTAAGTAAAATAAAAACAGCCACAATTAAGCGGCTGTTTTTATTTTTACTTTATGTCAGTATTAATCAACGGAAAACAAGCGTCCCCTTGTATTTGTGCTAAAGCAAAAATGGCTTTAAGTCTTGCACCCGAACGTATGCCCAATAAAAAATCTTGTACAATAGAGTACTGGGAAAAGGTTTTAAACTATTATGCCGAACTGCATACATTACCATCAGCTACAGTGCAAAAAGCAAAGAAAAGAAAAGACCTTTATGAGGGTTAATTCTAAAATTTCAAAATGAATCATTACTCAATTATCCATTGTCAATTATCCATTATTAAAACATTTCCCCAATATTAATAAACAGTCCTTTCGAGCCTTGCGTTCCAAAGCCGTAGTCAATAGATAGGTTGGTATTGGAAACCTTGTTTACTTTTATCCGAAGGCCCAGCCCATAACCAGGCTGGGCTTTTTGCAAAGCTGTACCCGGCCCGGCAGAAAGCGACTGCACATTGGCAAACACCACCCCACCCAGCAGCCCGTTGCGGGTGATACCAAAACGATATTCCGATTCGCCATAGAGCATAATATTTCCTCGAAAACGGCCCTGGATGTAACCCCGCCCAGTATTGCCGGTAGCATCCCAGGCGGTTGATGGCAGATCAAGGTAAGGTGGGCGACCACTTACAATCAACCAGTTATAATTCCACAGGGCCAGTATATTATTGGATTGGGCTGGTATGTGATAGTATTTGCGCCACTCAGCCACCACCGACTGCCAGTTGCCTGAGCTGCCTAGTTCTTTGCGGTTGATGCGATATCGTACAAAAGCATACATGCCTTTGGTTGGTCGTATACTATTGTCCCGGGTATCGTATAGGGTGGCCAATACCAGCCCTGATGATATGGTTTTTGAAGCAGGGCCGTAAGCCTGATAACCGGCAGGATCGGCGGACTGTTTATTCTGGTGGGTTATACCCCAATGGTAATCGAGAATGTAGCCACCACCGGCATATAAATTACCAGTAAGCTGCCGCAGCACTAACTCATAGAAACGAAAATACCGGTAGTTCATTGGGTCTTCTGCAGAAGTATCGGAGGCGGAGCCTAGCCCGAATGTGCTTTGCGGATATTTCAAAAAACGTACTTCGCCTACCAGGTTGTAACGGTTGCCTTTCGTCCAGATGTTCGACGAAACGGGCATAATAAACTGACTGTTTTGGGTATAAGAAGTACTGGCAGTAATAGTAGAAAGCCGGGCCTGTAGTACGGTTCGAAAAGCACAATTGCCCGATACTACTGCAGCCA
The DNA here is from genome assembly GCA_964242675.1 of uncultured Chitinophagaceae bacterium. Lineage (GTDB taxonomy): Bacteria > Bacteroidota > Bacteroidia > Chitinophagales > Chitinophagaceae > JAZKFT01. The sequence continues at coordinate 3,477 of CAXTDG010000389.1, read as the reverse complement.
GCCGGGTTTGCAACGTATAGCCAATAGCTGGCACCACCGTTATTACCGGTTTTAGGATGGAAGAATCGCTTTTGGGTTGGCTTGGTTTGCTATGGAAAATGGCTTTGACAACATCTGCTATATCTTTTTGAGGAACGGCCTCCCTGGTGCTTTGTATTGAATCCACCAGCTTTTGTGCATCAGCAGGCTGAACCAGGAACCAAAATGCAGCAAATGAAAAAACTAAAAACCGCATTGCAACAGGAATGAAAAAGCGTAAGGAGTATTTCAAAACCAAAAGGGCTATTAAGTTGCTGGGTTTGCGGTCAATAAATATGCCTCAGTTATCTATCAGTCATAACCCAATTAAGGGCTACTGGAAACCGGTGTACTGGTTTTTTGAGTGCTGTCTGCCGGTGGGTTTTGATTTCTTCTATCGATCAAAGTTTGCCTGGCCTTGGTTGTATCCTGTCCATGTCGGAAGAACCGGTCAAAATCCTGCCGGAAAGAAATAGAGGCACCTACCCGGTTGCGGCGGCTACCCAGTTCCAGGTTGTCTCGTTTAAATAAAATAGCCCGTAGCTTCCGGTCATTACTCAAAATAAATTCCACACTTATGTCGGGCAAAAACTGAAACCCATTTACCGCACTGGTGGTATAGCTAAAGTCAAAATCGCTACCCACATTTACCAGTATCCGGTTGTTGGCCAGGCTTTTTCCTATTTTAAAATTTACCCGCTGCCGGTCGTAGCTGGAGACATTTACATTACCTGCTCCAATATCAGCGCTGTTGTATACAGAGGTACTAAAATCTACCTGCAGACTACGGTCGCCAGTTATTTGGTACAACACATTACTAAGAATGCCACCCAATTGCCGGCTTAGAAATTCAGAAATGGTATTTACTGCCAGGTCGGTACCGGGGTTGCGGATATTGGTGGCACCACCATATGGTGCAAACTGGTTAAAAACGATCAGATAAGTTACCTGTTTCAGTCTTTCGGACGCATCTTTATTAATACGTTCCAACGCTAGCTGGGCACTGGGGTCGTTGGCCAGTGTGCTGCCCTGTGGCACATCAATTTTAAAATCAATATCCGGTTTTAGCAGCTTGCCGGTAATGGTGGCACTTACCTGCACATCGCCCCGCAGGCTATTGTTTCCCAGGCTAAAGTTGTTATTACCATTCAAATCGCTAAAACGAACGTTGTTGGCGGTATAGGTAGCATTTACATGCAGGTTAGCATCCAGCGGATCGCCACTTACCCATTCAATATAGTTGGTACCATCGCCAGCCAGGATAAAGGGTTTTCGAATAAAGGATTGGAAATTATAATTGTACAATCCCCGTTCAACATCGTAGCGGCCCTTCATGGTAAAGGCATCGTTGCTGTACACGATAGCCAGTTTGCCATTGCCCCAGGCACTTATTACATCATTGTTGGCATAGTCCAGTATCACATCTATCTGGGTGCGGTTGTCCACCTTCAGATCTACGTTTATGTGCAGGTTTGATGCCGCATCATCGGTAGCTACCTGCTCCCGGCCATATTGCTTAAACACAATAAAATCGGTAGCGCTGCTTTGGCGGCTGCTACCATTAGGGATAAAGATGTGCGATGTATCCGTTGGCTCGGCGCTAATGTTCATCGTCAGGTTGGTAGCAGGGCCTTTTAGTTCGTAAGAGCCACGGCCTACCGCATTGCCATAAAAGGTTGGGTTGTTTCGCAGGCCTGTATTTACCAGTTCTATTTTATCGCTCTTTACGCTCAGGTCAAACACCATGTTGTCGAAAAAATTGTGCTTGAACCCGCCCTGTAACGTTGCATAATTGTTGAACCGATCCCGAAGCCGGATTGTCCCGAATTCCATACCATCGGGTTGCAGGTGAATGAGGGCCGAATCAACGAAGTAAGTTACCTGTGTGTATTGCACTTTTATTTTTCCCTGCGTAAGGGTAATGTCCCCAATTAACTGTGGCGAACTGGCTTTCCCTTTTATTAGTAATTTTCCAGTAGCATAGCCGTCAAATTCATCAAAAATGGTGTTGAGATAACCCTGTAAAATGTTCAGCCGTTCCCGTTGCAGATCGAGTGCAATGTTCAGTTGGTTGCCGGTGCTATCGAAAAGATTGGCATTAATATCCGCATCAAAACGGTAGCCTTCGTTAGGCGATTGCACTTTAGCTTTAATAATACCGGTGGTAAGGTCAACGTTTCCGGTAGCCAGCAGCATACCAATGGAGTCGCCATTCATGCGGGCCTGGTCTATCCGCAGGCTATCTACCTGTATCGTTGGCTTGCCCAGCGGATTGATGATAATGAAATTGCCACTTAGCAAGCCTTCTATTTTAGGTTGCTTCATTACGTAAGGTAACAGGTCGCCTATATTTAGGTTTCGGGTACGCACCTGTACTTCATTATTACTGCCTTCTTCCGGTGTCAGGCTATTTATGGTAATAGATTGATCATCTTGCCGCAGCGTAAGGTTGTTTGCCATTACCTGTTTGTTCGCCATCAGCAGTTCGCCGCCTTGCTCAATCGTCCATTTCTTATTATTCAAAATAAAAGTGGATGGGCTGAAACGCAATTGCAAACTGTTGTTCTGCATCGATAGGTCAGCGTTGATGGAGGCATCGTCAAACAGACCGCCCCGACTGGTATTTACCTGTATGGTACTTACCTCGTTGGCCGTGGCCACATTTATAGTAGCACTCGGAAAACTCAGGCTATCGCTCATCCTGAATTCATCCAGCGTACCAAATACGTTCAGCTTGCTTTGGTCGCCGGTGGCTTGCAGGCTGGCGTTACTAATCTGTATCTGCCCATATTTAAAGTAGGGAACGGTAGCATTGAGTACCAGTTGGTTGTCGGCGGTATTGATGATACCGGTGATACTGCTGTAGTTGAGGCCTTCCAGTTTAGTATCAATTAGTTGCAGGTAAGGTTCAATATTTTTTACGCTAACGGCAAACGTAAAATCCTGGTTTTTAGCTACTGTTTTAGGCTTAGGAATAATAGCCGGGTAGTAGCTGTTCAGGAAATACTGAAAACTATTTGGCAGACCAGCAATATTGAAGTTGCCCGCAACGCTGGCATCTATATCGTTGGTTTGCAGGCTTAGTTCTTTTTTCCCTTCGGGATTAATGATGGACGTAATGAGCAGCGAATCAAAGGAAAATTGTTTGTCACCATCGTACAGGCGGGCGTCTTTCAGGCGGGCATAGCCTAAGAATGCATCGATGTTTTCGCCGGTAAAGTTTACGTCGAAAGTGCCGCTAAACCGCAGGTCTTGCTTGGTCAGGTTTAGCGTACGAAAGTTGGCCGTTGTTAGTGTACCGTTACCAATATAGGCCCTTGTTTTTTGACCCAGATTTACTTCCACATCTATATCACCGTTCAGATTAGGGTCGGCCATCTTCAGGCTGCTTTTTAGCATCAGGTTTTTTATTTCGCCTTGGGCGCTAATGTTTTGATAGGTGTAGCCATTATAAAACGC
>CAXTDG010000388.1:0-5116 GCA_964242675.1 uncultured Chitinophagaceae bacterium | reverse complement strand
GTACGGTATAGCGCTGTAGTTTGTACAAAAGTACTGGATACCTAACCGCAGTTTTGATGGCTGGGATATATTGGCCGATGGGATTGGAAGCTTTTTGCCACTGCTACTTATAAAGCCTTTGGCAAAAGCATTAAAACTGCAGGTGTAAGCTGAAAGATTGCAAATTCTCAAATTGAAAAGCAGTTTAACCTGTTTTTTAAATGAAGAAGTTTGGTATAGGTACAAAAAATTAGCCCTGGTAGAAACCAGGGCCGCAACCAAAACTAACTGCTTATGAGAAAAAATTAAATTCTGTTTTTTTGTTCGTTCTATTATTTAAACGGAGCGAAAACGTTTTTGTTGCATCGCTGTGTGTTAATTAATTGATAACCGACGTCTATGTTTTTCAGCGTTGTGTGCTTATCGCTTTTGTATTAATGGTTTTGCGAAATTGATACCAAAAATTTCTAAATGCAAGTAATATTAAAAAAAACTTTTCCCTTAACCCCAATTTAACAAACGTTCGTTCGTCGTTGATGCTAACAAGGCTTTAGTTAGGTAAGGTAAATTATATCGGTTACCTAATTGCCACTATTCTGGGTTTTATGTACCAGTTTGCTCAACAGCATGGGGATGAGTGGGGTGGTAATTCCTATAGCAGCGTACTAGTTCTGATTTGCCATCTTCTCTGCATTTTCTGCTACCTGTAGTTGCTCGATGAATTCGTCAATTTCTCCGTTCACTACTGCATCTAGGTTGTAAACTGTTAGGCCAATGCGATGATCGGTTACCCGGCCTTGTGGCCAGTTGTAAGTACGTATTTTGGCGCTGCGGTCGCCGGTGCTTACTAGCGTTTTACGGTGGCGGGCTATTTCATCTTCCTGCTTACGCACCTGCTCATCGTATAGGCGGGTACGTAGAGTGTTCATTGCTTTTTCCCGGTTGCCCAACTGGCTCCGTTCCGTTTGGCAAATTACCACCGTACCTGTTGGAATGTGGGTTAACTGCACTTTAGTTTCAACCTTGTTTACATTTTGACCACCAGCACCGCCACTTCGGCTGGTTTCCATTTTTACATCGCTTTCCCGTAGCTCAAAGTCCAGTTCTTCGGCTTCTGGCATTACGGCCACCGTAGCGGCAGAGGTATGTACCCGGCCTTGGGTTTCCGTAGCCGGAACCCGCTGCACCCGGTGTACCCCACTTTCAAATTTCAAGGTGCCATATACGTCTTCACCTTCTACTTCTACCACTACTTCTTTAAAGCCGCCCATGGTGCCCTCGCTTTCGCTTACAATGGCAGTTTTCCAGCCTTTTTTGCCGGCATAGCGCAGATACATGCCCAATAAATCACCGGCAAACAGACTAGCTTCATCTCCACCGGTACCAGCTCGTATTTCCAGAATAGCGTTTTTATCGTCTTGCGGATCTTTAGGTATCAGCAGCTTTATTAGTAAGGCTTCCAACTCGGTGGTACGGGCTTCGTAGCCGGGTAGTTCTTCCTTAGCTAGTTCCCGCATTTCTTCATCGTTACCGTTTAGTAACTCTTTGCTAAACTCCAGATCGGCCAGCACTTTTTTATATTCTTCAAATGGTAGTACAATTTTTTCCAGGTCCCGGTATTCTTTGCTCAGTTTGCTGAACTCCTTTGCATTACTCACTATTTCGGGGTTGCTTAGCGCCAGGCTTACCTGCTGTTGCCGCCCTTTTATTGCTTCCAGTTTATCTATCATGTCCATGGTTATCTAAAGCCGTTTAAAGTCTAAAATTTAAGGTTGTGTGGTTTGGTTTTGCTGAAGTTAGTTTGAAGTTTTGATCAACTTACCTTCTTTGTAGCAGGCAAAAATACCGGATTCAATAATAGCACTGCTAACGCTACTTTTGGTTCATGGCTTTTTTGAAATTTAGAGGAAAACAACTTTTTACCGGTACCCAGTTGCTAAATGAAAATTGGGTATTAGTAACAGATGAGGCGGGAAGCGTACAGGAAATTATTGCCGCAGAAGCGGCTGGTGCAGATGTCCAGCAATTTGATGGTATACTTTGCCCGGGCTTTGTAAATGCCCACTGCCACCTGGAACTCAGCCACCTAAAAGGAGCCATTGCTCCGGGCAGTGGCATGGTGCCTTTCCTGATGCAGGTAATGGGTAATCGCTTTGTTGAATCTGAAAAAATACAACAAGCTATAATTAATGCCGAACAGGAAATGATACAAAACGGCATTGTGGCCGTTGGCGATATTTGTAATACCGCCGATACCGTAATAGCCAAGCAGCAAAGAAGGCTGTACTACCACAATTTTATAGAAGTTAGTGGTTTTGTACCAACAGGGGCCGCTACCCGGCTAGGTGCAGCACAGCAAGTAGCTGCTCAATTTGAAACAGCTTTTCCTAAAAAGCAGGTAAGCATTACGCCCCATGCACCGTACTCCGTTTCGCCACAGCTTTTCCAATTGATTGAAGAATTGCCAGGTAACAATTTATTAAGCCTGCACAACCAGGAAAGTATTGCCGAAAACCAGTTCTTTATGAAGAAGGAAGGTAATTTCTTAAAGCTGTTTGCCACTATTGGCGTTGACCTGAGTTTCTATAATGCTGCTGGTAAAAACAGCCTGCCAGCTATTTGCAGCCATCTGAATTTTGAGAAACAGTGGCTGCTGGTACACAACTGCCTTACCACAGCACAGGATATTCAGGATAGCTGTTTGCCTGATGAAAACGTATTTTTCTGCTTATGCCCCGGTGCCAATGAATATATTGGTAATCCATTACCAGATGTAGCGATGCTTCGGCAAACCGGCATGCCTATTTGCCTGGGTACCGATAGCCTTGCTTCTAATACACAACTTAGTGTCTTGGCAGAAATGGCCTTGCTGCAACAGCATTTCCCCAAAATACCTTTTACAGAAATACTACAATGGGCTACGCTAAATGGCGCTAAAGCTTTGCAGGTAGAAAACCAATTCGGAAGCTTTGAGCCGGGTAAACAACCGGGTGTATTATTGCTGGAAGGCGTAGAAAACGGGATTAGTAATGTAACTACAGTAAAGCGATTAGTGTAAAAGTTCATTCGTAATTTGTTCGTAATTTGCTTTACCTCTAATCCCTTTGTGTACAATAAATGATATGTCTGATGAACAACCCCAAAAGCTATTTGAACGATTATCACCAGCAGAGGAACGAGGCCGTATTGCAGGAGGTAAAAGACTTGTACAAGCATCCTACATCGCTGCAGGCTGCCATAGCACAGGTGCAACGGCTAAAACAACAGAGCCGGTCAACAGAAAAGAAGGGCGCTCCTTCAATGAAAAAATAAGAGCAGAAGAAGAAATTGTTTTAGAAAGCTGGGCAAGGTAAAATCAATGCTGAGAAGAACAAGATACTTTTCTGAAAAAGTATAGCAGCCGTAAAATAGGAGAAGGTTCTGAAGCTGTTGTATATCTTTCTTACGATGATACAACTGTAATAAAAGTGAATGATGGTGCTTATCACGGCAACTGGCTGGAATTTTTCGACCGTATTGCTATCCATAATACCTTGTTTCCTGAAACAGGATATATTTTAACAGGATTTACCCAGCGGATCGGCTTCTATGGAGAACCAAAATTGGCAGCTATAATAGAGCGGCTTTATTTTGAAACAGAAAGAGGTGCTTCTTTTGATGAAGTCAAAGCTAATATGGCATTGATGGGGTTTGAGCATTTGAGAAGAGATGATTATTACAATCCTGAAACAGGTGTAATCATTGAAGATTTACATGATGAAAATGTATTCATAAGCAAACGTCAAAATCTGATTTACATAGACCCTGCTATATTCTTAGAACAGCCAGAAATGCAGTTAGCCGGCAAACGTATTATAACACCTTAACTGTAGTATAAGCCAAACTTTATTTGCCTTACTTCGATGCCATGACTATCTACCCCGGCCAGATTCCCTTTCCTGATTTTTATCAATACCTCATTGGCTCCATAGCGCCCCGCCCCATTTGCTTTGCCAGCACGGTAGATGCAGATGGCAATGCCAACCTTAGCCCATTCAGTTTTTTCAACGTGTTTAGTGGCAAGCCACCAGTTCTTGTTTTTTCTACAGTACGCCGCAGCCGGGACAATACTGCTAAAGATACCTTGCAAAATGTGGAAGCTACCGGCGAAGTAGTGATTAATATAGTGAACTACGGCATGGTGCAGCAGATGAACATCACTAGTTGCGAATACCCGAAAGGAACAGACGAATTTGTGAAGGGCGGTTTTACGAAGCTAGCATCTGAAAAAGTAAAGCCCTGGCGGGTGGCTGAAAGCCCGGTGCAGATGGAATGCAAAGTGCTGCAAATTATTCCCACCGGAACAGAAGGTGGCGCAGGTGTCCTCATTATTTGTGAAGTAATAGTCCTGCACCTCAATGATGCTGTGCTAAATGAAGAACAACAAATTGATCCGCAGAAAATAGACCTGGTAGCCCGTATGGGGGCCAACTGGTACTGCCGGGCCAGCGGGTCGGCAGTGTTTGAAGTGGAGCGGCCCAATAGTAAACTGGCTATTGGTTTAGATGGTTTACCGCTTTCCATCCGCAACAGCGCTATACTTACCGGCAACCACCTGGGTATGCTGGCCAATGTAAGCGAAATACCAGCCGTAGAGGCAACGTATGAAGATGAACGCCTGACACACATTTTGCATTACTATAGCTTGTTGCCAGATGAGCTGGAAAAAGAACTGCATATACACGCCAAAGCGTTGCTAGACGAAGGGAAAGTAGATGCAGCCTGGCAGGTGTTACTAGTAGCAAATGACACTTTATTGTAAGAAAACAGCAAAGCAAAGAAGACACTTCTAAACTAACTTTTCTTTCCCATTTCCCTAACGTCTGCTGGCTCCAATATTGATTAAAGAATGTTTATATGAAAAGCATTCTTTTATCTGTCTTTACTACCTGTCTGCTGGCTACTGGTATGGCGCAACCACAGCAGGCCAAAGAGGGACTTACCATACAATTCAACAAATACATTTTACAACCCGGCGATTCGCTTAGTATAACTGCCGCTTACAAAGATGCCGGAGGCAAAGTGCTGCGGCTGCCACTAGCTACGCTGGAAATAATCATTGAAAACGAACAGGGCAACCGCACCCGCCTGCGCTGGC
>CAXTDG010000387.1:3567-5151 GCA_964242675.1 uncultured Chitinophagaceae bacterium | reverse complement strand
GCGCTGTAGTACTATGAGTGGTATCGAAATAATAACTGGCAAACCCTGGGCCAGCACCTGGAAAAAGGGTATTGAAAAACAGAGGCGATGTAGCCATAAGCCCATTTACGGTTACTGAAATGTGCTGATGACTTACACCCGGCGGAACAATGGCCGTAAGGCTGCTAGTTGTAGCAGATGAGACTGTTGCTTTCATGGTTCCCAAAAACACGGTGTTGTCTGCCACTACCGGACTAAAGCCAGTACCAGTAATAGTGATGGAAGCACCTACCGCTGCATTCAAAGGGGAAAATCCGGCAATTACTGGCGGTGTGAGGATATTTAGATTACCAAACGAACTGATGCCATAAGGCGTAGTAACCGAAATAGTACCGCCGCTTCCGGCACCTGCAATAGCAGCAATACTTTTGTCGGACAACAGGGTAAACGAATTGAAAGCAGTGCCGCCAAAATTAACCGCTGTTGCTCCTGTGAAGTTAGTACCTGCTATAATTACGGTGTCGCCTATTCTGGCGGTTTGCGGCGACAGCGCTGTTACTACCGGTGCTTCATTAAATTTATTTCGTATTAAATAAACACCACTGGAACTAGCTGAAACAATATCTGTTTTACCGTCGCTATTTATATCGCCGGTGTAGTTGTAATTCGTGTATGCAAGAACCGGGTAAGATGCCCCGGAATTAAAACTGAAGTTTCCGATAGTACTGTTGTTTTTAAATATAACAGCAACAGCATTTCCAAAGTCGTTGAGGATCAGGTCGGGCTTTCCATCGCCATCCATATCGTTAATACATACACTGCTTGCTCCATTAAAGCTGGTAAAATCTGTTTTAGGATTAAAACTAATTGATCCGGCTGTGCTGTTATTTCTAAATATGGAAAAAGAGCCACTGTTGGCTACCACTATATCGGTGCCTCCATCGCCATCTATATCAGCCAGTGCCATATTCTGCGGGTAAGCAGCGGTTGCAACATCAGTTCTGGCTGCAAAGCTGATGATGCCACTGCCGGTTGAGGTGTTCCTGAAAATAGAAAAAGTATTAGACGAAGGATGTAGCAAAACAATATCTGGCTTGCCGTCCTGGTCAAAGTCGGCAAGCAAAACCATTCCGGGAGAACTTAGCGTTGTAAAATCCGTTTTAGCCGCAAATGAAATGCCACCCGCAATGCCTGTATTTCTTAAAACAGAAATGGTTTGCGAGCCATAGTTCGAAACGACAATATCCGGTTTGCCATCTTTATCCAGGTCGCCAATAGCCATATTGTATGATCCACTGCCTACAGTATAGTTTACAATTGATCCAAAATTGAGAGTACTAATAGAACTCTGGTTTCGGAAGACAGTTACACTATTTTGGCCTGTGCCAGCCGTTACGACATCTAACAAGCCATCCATATTCAGGTCGGCAATACTGAGGGCAGAAGCGCTACCGCCAGTAGGGGTAGTAGGAAAATTTAGTGCCGCATCAAAGGTAGTACCTGCTGTAGTAGTGGTGTTTTTAAGCACGGCAATACCAGCAGGCTTGGGCATAATCAGGTCGGGCTTACCATCTTTGTTCACATCTGCAATCGACAGCAAGCTTC
>CAXTDG010000387.1:0-3557 GCA_964242675.1 uncultured Chitinophagaceae bacterium | reverse complement strand
CTTCCGGTACTATTTGCTACCTGTTGCTTCAACGCATAAGCGGCAGGAATGAGCGGCCCGCCGGTAAAGGTGGTAACAAATGCCTGTGGGGAATAACCGGTTAATAAATTGGTGGTTACAGATATAGGGGCTAAAATACTACCCGCCGGAACGGTAACCGTAAGTGATGTGGTGCTTGCAGCCGTTACCTGTGCTCTTACCGTACCAAAATAAACGGTGTTTGCAGCAGCAATAGTTGAAAAGCTCGTTCCCGCAATAACAACGGTAGCACCCGCCGGGGCAGCAGCAGGTAAAATGCTGGCAATAAAAGGCGGTGCTATAAAGCCGGCTCTCGTCCCTGTTCCGGTGTTTGTGGTTACGCTTACGTTACCAGTAGCGCCATTGCCGGTAGTAGCCATTATGGTATTAGCCGATACGACGGTGAAAGATGCTGCAGGTATACCGCCAAAGCTCACCGCTGTAACACCAGTAAAATTGGTACCGCTAATGGTAACGATGGTGCCTGGCCCACCGGTTGCAGGAGAGAAGCTACTTACATTTGGTCCCAGGTATAGAAATCCGTCGAGTGAGCCGGTTCCATTCATGTTGGTTACTGCTACAGACCCTGTAGCACCATTCCCTACAATAGCTGTTATACTGGTATCAGAAGTAATGGTAAACGAGGCAGCAGATGTTTCGCCAAAACTAACGGCGGTAGCACCAATTAAATTATTTCCTTTTATTAGGATGGCGGTTCCTGAGAAGGAAGAAGCAGGCGTAAAAGAAGTAACCACTGGTGGTGGTAAATAGGTAAAGCCTGGTAACACACCTGTTCCGTTTGCATTACTAACACTTACATTACCGGAAGCACCTGTATCTACAATAGCCTGTATCAACGTGTCGGATATAAAAAAGAAACTGCGTGCCGGAACACCTCCAAAACTCACAGCATTTACGCCCTGAAACCCGACTCCCCTAATGACGATGGCAATACCCGCTCTTGCCGATGTAGGACTGAAAAAATTTACGACCGGTACCTGTGCCGTAATGGGTTGGATAGAAAAGAAAAAGATGGCGAAAAAACAAAGGAAAACTGTTTTCATAAGAATTGGATGCAGATAAAAATAGATGTTTTATGGCGAAGCATAATACGAAAATATAGTATTATGGATATGGCATTAAAATCTTCTTTTCCAAATCTGCCCCGGCTTTTTATACCTGTGGATAAGAATACATTATAGCTATAGCGAATCGATTTAACCAAGACTTTTTTGTAATAAAAAAGAGGTGTAAAGTGAAAGGATAGCAAAATGAGATTGATAAAATTGTAAAAAAGGTAACTAATGGGTTTTAATAAGTTGGCAACGGGTTTCTGGCAACAATTCTACTGTTGCCAAACAGGTTGTTGTCACAACTGGCAACAAGCTGTTCTTTAAATAAAATGTGTTACCATTTTTTCTGACGGAATCATTAAAAAAGCTCATCCGCATTGCTTTATTTCCTTGGAATCTCCGATTCTCTGACCCTATGGATGCATTATAGTCTTTACATTTCTTATTTGTGGGTTGCTTGAATTATTTCAATCAGGTATGAAGCGAGTCCGCAGGATCAGAGGGCCCGATACCATGAGGGGAAAAATTAGTATCAGCCCTAAAGAGCAATGTCATTCAGTTAAGGAAATAGAATTGTATTGATTAATTGCCACGCCGGGGGCATGGACGATGGGTATTCTCCTTTTATGGGCTTTAGCCCAACTTACTAAAGGGGATTCGGCTAAAGCCAATACAACATGACCTCTATCATCCACGCCCCCGGCGTGGCAATTAGCTACTCCCTTAACTTAATAACATTGCCTGAAAGGGCGACATAATATAGCGTAGGGTGCAAGCCCATACCTGTTCTAAATGTCACATGCTATATATCATTGCTATCTTCCTGACTATTGTTAACGCACAAATAATTGTCGTTCAGATCCTTCCTATCGTCAGGAGGACAATTTTAATCAGCGAACTTCGGGTTTGTCTTCCTGATGATAGGAAGGATCTGCTGTTACAATTGCACTCATTTACTACTATGTAACAATGCTTAAAAAGGTTTTGAACCCCTATGGGTGCAAGCCCAACGTTTATAGGATGATTAAAATCCTTCCTTAACCCTGAAAGGGTTACATAATTGACAGCCATATCGACCTTTCGGGTTTTAAAACCATCCTCATTTTCTTAAGTTAATGACATTGCCTTAAAAGGCGTGGCAATTCACTAGCTCTTTAACTGGCTGGCGTTGCCTGAAAGGGCTGGCCATTATTAACCATTTATTTCTTCCGAAAACCTGTGGCGAGGTACAGTGCATAGCGTGTTAGCAACAGGAAATTTTTTTATAGGAATGTATTACCAGGAACATAAATGAGTCTTCTGTAATAAGAAAGAGGTGCAACTATTTAGGCACATAAGGATAAGGCGTATCGAAATAAAAGCCGGACTCGTTGGGTGGATCAACCGGTATGCTGGTGTAGTGCAAAAAATCGCTTTTATTGAGGCGGTGGTATCCCGTATCAAAATAAAAAAGATAGGGCGTAAAGTCGGAGTAGGAAAGCATTACATCTGATAGCCGGTAACTGATAGACACTCTAAAACCCAGCAGGTCAGCATCCTGCGGCAGGGCCGACCGCTGATAATAAAAAGCAGCCGAATCGTGGTAGGGGCTACGGAACCGAGCAGGCGGTTTTGCTGTAGAACCAGGCGGAATAATGTACTCTTTAAAGTTTTGCCGATCCTGCACCGTAGCAATGGTAAAATAATAGCTACCCTGGTCGTACAAAATTCTACTCCTGTTCAAAGGCTCAATATCATAGCGAATGCTGTCAATCAGAGTGTAATACTTTTCATGTGTACGCAGGTAGTCGTTTACAGCGGCTTTGATTTTTGCCGTATCCCAGGTTCCGGGTGTTGTAGGCTGGCTGTTTTTCTGGGCAGGATTTTTACCTGTATTGCAGGCAAACAGTAGTAAGCAACAAGCAAAACTAAAAAGGGTAAGTCGGTTAGCGTATAACATAATTAGCAGCATGAAAGGATGAAGTTTCGAAAATAGGCATCCCTATATTTCGCAGCGCTGTTTCACAATTATATCTCACATATTAATTAATGACCAATAGTTATTTTATGATCTATCAGAAAGCATTTTTTAAATCCAGTCGTAGGCAGGCTTCATAAATGGCCGTTGCAGTTTAATCTGGTAATTGACGATTCATCATAAAATAGCTTCTATATTTAGTCTCTCTTTTCACGTTTCCATATTATATGTATAAGCTTATAGCGCTTCTTTTTATTGGCTGCTGCATGCAGCTAACCGCTACCAGTCAAATAAAATGGGCCAACCCGCAGCCTTCAGGATATCACTGTAGCAAAATATTGTTTACCGATACTACAACTGGTTATATTCTTAACGTAAATGGCGACCTACTGAAAACAAGCAATCAGGGAGGCACCTGGGAAATAGTTCATAATTTTTATGCCACCAAAGTTTTCGACCTGCATGATTCCACCGGAATAATTGCCGGGTACAATGCCATATATGTAAGC
>CAXTDG010000386.1:0-5162 GCA_964242675.1 uncultured Chitinophagaceae bacterium | reverse complement strand
GCACTAATGTGCAACATCTGAGGTTTATAGATGTAGAGTCTTACACTTTTAATGGTGCTACCTATTTAGCAAAGCATATTAATTTAAACACATCAGGAAGTATTCGAGGCCTTTTCGTAAAACTGCTCTCTCCTCGTAACTCAAACATCCAGCTTTTTCAACTGGAGCAAAAGTATAAAAGCAACCCTACTGGAGAAGATAAAGACTTCTATTATATAAGTGTACCGTCGTATTCTGCTGCTCAATTAATAGAAATACACAGCAACTTCCTAATACCCAACTTTGAGCGTAAAATGGCCGATTTTGTAGCTGACTGTCCTGCTTTGGCGAAAAAGATTAAAGACAAGGAGAAGGGATACTCCTATGTTTTTTTGACAGCGACTTTTCGGAAGGTTGAGATAATGAAAAGAATTATTCAGGAATATGACTCCTGTAGCACTCGTTGACTTTGTTCCTTATTGTTTAAGTGAATCAGATTTGTTGGCAGACACAATAGAAGAACATGGTAGTAAAATGATTTAGAAGCCACCTAAAAAGTAACCTCATCGCTCTTTTCTTTCAACTGCTTCAAATACTCAATTACACCTATCACATCCAGTTCGCCAAAATTCTTTGCTACTGCATTGGTATATGTTTGTTCTAAAATAGTTGCCATGGGGAAACTGGCTCCTTCCTTTTGGGCCAGCTTCACATCTTTCAGCATTTGCTGTACGGTAAAGGACGGCTTATAATCACCTGAAATAAGTAGTGGTGTTTTTACTTTGGTAGCCCCACTTCCAGTTGCACTTTCGTTTATCAATTCCAGAAGGGCTTCTTTTTGGATGCCGTTTTGCCCGGCAAATAATACTGCTTCAGCTAGTCCCAAATACAACGCAGATAGATAGTAATTAATGGCCAGCTTAGCGGTGATACCATTTCCATTTGGCCCCAGGTATTTCACCATTCTTCCCATCTTCTCCAGGTAAGGCCTGGCTCTTTCTACGTCGCTTTCTTTTCCACCGCACATAATAATGAGGGTTGCATCTTGTGCAGGTTTTATGCTGCCTGCCACTGGTGCATCTATAAAAGCAGCGCCTTTACCAGCCAGCGATTCAGCCGTTTGCACCGTAAGTGCTTTGGAAATGGTACTCATATCAATAAACAGCTTACCAGCAATATTTTCCATAGATAGTATTTCATTGTACACTTCTTCTACGGCGGCATCGTTGGCTATCATCGTAAACACAATGTCTGATTCCTGTACCAATGTTTTCACGTCTGGGCTAACCGCTGCACCTAGTTGCTGCAAGGATGCAGTCTTGTCTGCGGTGCGATTATAAACTGTTAGGGGAAAGCCTGCTTTGACTAGGTTTTCTGCCATGGGTATGCCTATTTTGCCCAGCCCTATCCAGCCTAATTTTGTTGTGTTCTGCATCTTGTATAAATGATATTTAGCGTTGGCGATCTTTAAAATAAAGGGTATTAATGTTCGTATTGAGTTTCTCTAAAATACTTGCAAGCCTTACTGATGATCAAGAGGCGATGGCCGTTCGGTACCGATGTAATATTTGTAAATCCATACTGGATACTGTACTTCCATTTTGCCTTTGTTGAAACCGGGCGTCAAATTTTGTTGCGTGGCAGGTATCCACAGCCAGCCGTCTTTATCTATCCACATAGCATCTGCCCATAACAGGCGTTTGTCTGCTATAAATACGGTTGATTTACCAGTAGAATCCACTTTCAAAATCTGCCGTTGATTTGGATCGGTGTAGTAGATATTGCCCGAAGCAGCAATAGCCGTTCCGCCGGTAGTTGGCCCGTCGAAGAACAGTTTTACCCCATTACGAACAGCATCTTCAGTAACAGTAAAATCATTTAGCAGTGCTGTGCTAATTCGGTACAGCGGCCCACAGCATGGCATGTAGTAACACCACTTACCATCCGGCGATACTTCCAGTTGGTCGGCATGGGTGTAGCGTTGTTTCCCTTTTTCGTCGTAGGTTATTTTGCCATCGGCATACATAGGCCGCTGGTCGGTAGTACTGTAATGGTTATCCAGCCGGCGCTTCATTTCGCCGGTCGTTTGGTTTACCACTATCAGCCCCGGTGCCCCAGCATCAGTGATATAAATATAAGGGCCGTTGAACCGGATATCATCTACATAACTCATAGGCTGCAATGCCGTTCTGAGGTCATAAATTTTTTGAATGGCATTAGTAGCAGTATTAATTACAAAAAGCCGGGCACCGCCTGCAATAGCAGGCTTACCGATGCTTTTGGCTCCGGCATCTACCACCCACAACATACCGTCGGGGCCAAACCGCACTGCATTGATGGCTACAAACCGGTGGGCTAATGGCAGCGTAGTATCGGTTGTATTCCAGGCACTATCGGGGTATGATTTAATTACGTTTCCAGCCAGCACTTCGGCCAGTTGTATACCTGGCCCGTCAGACTGATTGAAGGAAACAAAAGTGCGGCCGCTGGTGGGGTTGATGGTAATGCCATTCCAGACACGGGGTGCCTGGTAGGCTTGTTTCAAATTGGAGTCTTCTGTATCTGCCACTTTTACTTCAGTAACTGCAGGTTGTGGGTCGCAGGCGATGATGGTAAAGAGGGCTAGTAAACCACTCAGCACAGTAACGATGCTCACTTGGCGAATCATAAAAACTTTTTTATTGAAACCCCTATAGCCAATAGGTTGCCACTTTTGCCCTATACCATTTTGTATTTGCCAGTAGTATTGATAATGAAGATTATTTTGTTGGTAAAAAATGTTGGCAAAAGTGCAAGAAGTGCTATACAACTTTAGCTTAGCATATTGCGTTAATGGCAACGAATACTTTTACCATGAAAAAATTGTTGTGTATCCTCTTCCTATTGCCACTTTTTTCCCTGGCACAGGACTGTAATTTTAAAAAAGAAATAGACCCTATTACCAGCGAACCCAAAATGGTGTCGGGCTTTGTACCATTTAATGCCAGCGGTATTCAATTTTCCATTTCTGTAGAAGCTTCTCCTAAAGAAGTGAACCTGTTTTTCCTGATTGAAAATCCCAGCCCCTGCTTTAAGGATGAGTCTACTGCAACTGCCTTTTTTGAAGGCACCCGCAACAAAGTGAATTTAAAGAATAATGCCGGTGGCGAAAATTGCCAGGGCATCTTTCAGATGATGTTTCGGAATGCTGCTATTACGCCTGCCAACCTGGACCGGCTTAGCCAAAAGAAAATTTCATCTATTCAGTTTAAAGTGAATCCTGAGGATGAAAAAGTAACTAACGTAACGCTTAGCGCCACGCAGCAACAACAATTGATGGATTTGCTGGTATGCGCTTGTAAAGAAGCAAAGGCATTGTTTAAGTAATAAATTAACACGACTGAAAATCTCACTAGTGCAAACGGGCCAAATACTATTTATTTTTATACAAGAAGGAAAAGTTTAAAATTTTATTCCTCTGTAAATTTTCTTTAAGTCAAGTGTGCAATCCAGGCTTTTCAAATAAATGGAACTAGTTAGACCTTCGGCTTCGCTGTCTTCCCAAGTGTAATTATTCGTTCTGAAACTGGTAGTAATCAATGGTAGGTTTTGCTCAACCAGAACATATTCTTTAAAGGAAGGAATACGTTTGTAATCAAAAAATTTATCCGTTCGGTCGTATCTAGCAGTAGATGGCGACAACACCTCAACAATGAGTAATGGATTGGTGATGACGGTAGTAGAGCCAGGATAAATTTCTATCATTTCACAAACCACTACTGCATCCGGGTAAACAAAATTTTTGAGTTTGGGTATATAAATCTGGCTACCGCTAGTCAATACATAATATTCTTTCTCTTTTTGCCGCAGTTCAATGTTGAGTTCCGTTATAAAATTTCCAGCTATCAGGTTATGAGTAGGTGTAGCTCCAAGCATAGGAATCATTTCTCCATGAACAAAATGATGCTTGACAGCGGATTTTTCTTCTAGCTGCAAGTATTCTTCAATTGTATATTTTCTAGTAACCGTTTCTGTAGGGGTGCTCATTTGCGTTCCGGCATTGACAATGCTAAAGATAATTGTTTACCGTATTAAAACGGCTGTGCCTTTTTGTGCATACACCAGCCCATCCAGGCCTGTACCTTCTAATATCCATACTACGGTTTGGGTTTGCAAATCTTCGCCTTTAAAAGTACCGTCCCATCCTGGCATGGCTTTTTTGGTTTCAAATAGTAGCTGGCCAAAGCGGTTGAATACCCTGAAAAAGTGAAGATCTTTTAAACCAATCAACGTAGGGCGGAGGTAGTCGTTTTTGCCATCCTTATTTGGCGTAAATGCGGTAGGGACATACACCTGTACCTTCTCAATTATTTTTACCGCTTGTGTATCTACCGCAAGGCAGCCTGCTTTAGAGCGGATTTCTATAGTGTACAACTGATCTACAGTGCCTTTAAAAACAGGCGTAAAACTGGTTGGAGAACTTAAGAAAGCAGCCGGTTTCCATAAAGCGGTTTCACCAATATTTCTTGCCTGTAAGGTGAGCCCTACATTACTTAATGCATATTCTAAAGCATACCTGATACCAGGCTTTGCAGTATCAATAAGAATGGGTTGTTTTCGGGTGGCAATGGTGCAGCCATCCGTATTTCTGAGCTGGGCATAATATACACCACTGGCTTTTACCCGGTACCGGGTTTGGGTTGCCCCACCAAGAATAAGGTCGTTATTAAACCATCGGATGCTAGTGGTAGGGTTAACACTTAAAACAGCACTGTCGCCATAGCCAGCACAAAAAGCATCTTTACCAATTAGTTTCAACGTATCGTTGATGTAAGAGGCCTTTACCACAACCGTATCAGTAGTGCGGCAGCCTCCCCCACTATTCGCAGTGGCTACAATGTAAGTAGTAGTGCTATCGGGGGATGCTAGTGGATTAGCAATATGCGGATCACTTAGCCCTGCAACAGGGCTCCAGGCATAACTCAGCCCCGGTTTTGAAATCCCCCCAATTGAAACCATATTTTTATTACATGACAAGGTATCTCTACCAGCATTTGCGGTAATGGTAAGCGAATCTTTTAGCTTGGTCAATAACGTCTCAGGACACCCATATCCGTCGTCAGCCTCCACTTTTACTGCCAGCGTTGTTGCTGAAGGTGGCGGTGGCGATAAGGTAAGTATCTGCGAGTTGCCCAACACAGTCG
>CAXTDG010000385.1:486-5165 GCA_964242675.1 uncultured Chitinophagaceae bacterium | reverse complement strand
TCGTTGTGCTACTCATTTTATGTGCTGATTTTTAAATTTTTTAATAGTTATTGTTTTATTAAAGGCATGACTTTGCCACCTATTAACTCAATTGACGACATCAATTGAGCATGTGTTAACCCGGCATTATCCATTTGAAAAGTAAACCGGTCAACACCGCCAAGCGCTTCACTGTGGCGCATTAATTTTTCAGCCACTTGTTCAGGTCCTCCCACAACCAACACACCTTTGGATGCAATCTGTGCATCAAATTGTGATCTGGTTACTGGTGGCCATCCACGTTCACGGCCCAGCTTTGTCCAGAGCTCTGCATAACCAGGGAAATAATCGGCAACGGCTTTTTCGGTACTTTCCGCTACATATCCCGGCGAATGCAAGCCCACCTTTAACTGGTCTGGCGTAAATCCGGCTTTACTTCCTGCTTCCCGGTACAAGTCGATCAATGGACGAAACCGATGCGTTTCGCCGCCAATAACAGCTACCATCAGGGGCAACCCCAATGTCCCTGCCCTTACAAAAGATTCAGGTGTACCACCAACGCCTAACCAAACCGGCAGCTTTTCCTGCAAAGAGCGGGGATACACCGGCTGGTTTTTCAATGCAGGCCTAAACCTACCTGACCAGGTTACAAACTCCTGATTGCGTATTTGCAATAACAGTTCAAGTTTTTCTGCAAACAGGGCATCATAGTCGTTGAGGTTGAAACCGAACAATGGGTAAGATTCTACCGCCGAACCCCGACCAACTACCAACTCTGCACGGCCCTTGGAAATTAAATCCAGCGTAGCAAAACTTTGGTACACCCGTACCGGGTCAGAGGTGCTAAGTACGCTTACAGCGCTGGCGAGCCGAATGCGTTTGGTACGAGCCGCTGCTGCAGCCAGTATCACTGCCGGGGCAGAATCGAGAAACTCTTTTTTATGATGCTCGCCAATGCCAAACATATCCAGCCCTGCTTCATCTGCCTGTACAATCCGATCAATTAATTGCTCCATGGCATCTACACTGCTTAGTGCATTGCGCCCATACATAGCCGAAGCAAAGCTGTCTATTCCTATTTCCATTTGCTTTATTTTATATAGTAGTTTAATTGAGCCAATCTAAGGATTACTACTTTAAAAAAGGAACCACACATGCCCATACGGCATTAAAGTTTTCCAGGAACACGCCATGTGTAGTGTTTGGAATAACGCCTATGAGGCTATGCTGAATCATCTGAGCAGTATGCACCACCCGCTGTGGTGGATTTCCCGGGTCTTTATCGCCAGCCATTACCAATACCTGACATTGAATGGTTTGAAAAAACGTGCTATCCAGTGTTAATTGATTGTACATGTTACCCAGCTTTGTAAATGATTCCTGCAACCTGTTTGGCTCTGGCATCAGCGTAAACTGTTGTTTCCAATAAACGCTATCATAAGCAAGAGCCTGCTTTGCATCGAAAGTAAAATCACGTAAGCCAGGGCGTAACTCAGTAGCACCAATTACAATTAATTTCTTCACCGTTTGTGGGTACATACTGGCCAATTTGTAACCTGCATAACCACCATCGCTAAATCCTAAAACTGTTACACTGTCTTTCGTAACAGCTTTAATTACTGCTAATACATCATTTGCCTTCTGTTCGTAAGTGATGGGGCCCGTACCCAGTTCGGACTTGCCATGGCCACGGGTAGAAACAGCAATGACCTGGTATTTTTTAGAGAGACTATCAATAAACTGGTGCATCTCATAGGTAGAGCCAAATATGCCGCCGTGTAGTATTACAAATGGCTGGCCCTTACCATATACTTCGTAATAAATTTTTGCATCACCAGCCTGCACATATTGACCTGCTTTTGCGTTTGCACCATAGGGTATTTCGTTAGCTGGTAATGGTGCTTGTTGCGTAAAGTGTATCAGATGCTTAGACACTTCTTTTTGGCTAAACCCTTGTAAGCAAATGGTAGCAAACAGGACTATTAATATCGTTTTCATTTTAATTCGTTTTATCAATGCTTTTTTCAACATTAGCTTGCAGCTATTACTTTTTGGTAATCTTTAAATCTTTGAAGTACCCTTCTGTACCTATATCAACCCACAAGCCAATAGCACCAGATTTCAGGTTGCCTTTCATCTGGTTGATGGTAAGTACTGGTTCTTTTTTATCGTTTACGTACAAGCTGGCTTTTTGTCCTTCCACTTCTATCCGTAGGGTTATCCATTCATTCAGGCCAATATCTGCACTTGCCTGAAAAGGGCCACCCGGTGTACTACCAATGTTGTCCATTTTATAATCTGGAAAGGAATAGTACTGCACGGCTTCATTTCTAACTCTTGGGTTAGCAGCACGGCCCACTTTTGGGCGTATATAAATAGATTCGAAGGCTGAATTATCTTCTTTAATACGGAAGGCCAGACCAATGAAACCCCAGGAATCAGGGTAGGGTGTATTTTTTTGTATGCGGCTCAACACTTTTACTTCTATTGTTCCATTTTCAAAATCGGAGCCTTTTATTTTGGCATACAAAGGCCCGTTTACAGTAGCCCCCAGGTGGTTAATATCGAACGGGAGGGCATTCAGGTCTCTTTCTACTTTAACAACGTCTTCGCCGTCGAGTTTCACAACGCCCCCTTTTGTGTTTACAAACTCAAATGACTGGTTTTTAATACTTGTTTTTTGATTACAGGCAGCTAGCACAAAAAGGCTTAGCAGCAGGAATAAATTATTGATCTTTTTCATTTTTTTGACTTGATAATCAATGTGGTGAATGGAAGGTTCACCACATTTAGTTATTTGTTCAGCCAGTTGTTTAAATCACTTAAAACATCGGCAGTAATTTGATGGCCCATTGAATATTCATGGTAACTCAACTGCACCTGTAGTGGTTCTACATAAGCTTTTGCTTCTCTTGCATACGTAACAGGCAGCGTATTGTCCTGCA
Source organism: uncultured Chitinophagaceae bacterium (assembly GCA_964242675.1). Lineage (GTDB taxonomy): Bacteria > Bacteroidota > Bacteroidia > Chitinophagales > Chitinophagaceae > JAZKFT01. The sequence continues at coordinate 2,241 of CAXTDG010000385.1, read as the reverse complement.
CACCATGTGCTATAAATATTCTCAAATGTTGTAAAGCTTCACTTTGAGTGATAACTGGTTTTATTTCATCTAACACCCGGCCTCCCAACGCAATGATGCCTTTTACTTTATCGGGATTGGTAAGCCCAATTTAGTGGTTGTATTAACCAGTGGTTCCCGTACTAAATATTCTAAACTTTTAGTAGTAGTGGTGTCACTTTCGTGGATGATCGTATTGTACATTTTATCTTTATTGAAAAAGCAAAAGCTAATAGGGAGAACTAATAATAAAAGAAACTTCATGTTTGTGTGCCTTAGCCCAGTTTTACGGAGGTCATGGTTAATGAACCAGCTACCGCTTTATCATTAAAGAAAGAAACATTGTCCTTGTTTCCCTTTAGGCCCAGTGTGTACATCAATGGCAGGTAATGCTCTGGCGTAGGGATGGCCAGCATCGCTTCCTTTCCTAATGAACTATAATTGATGAGCGGTTGATGGTCGCCGTTTTCAATCAGCGATTTGAACTTGCTGTTAATGGTCTTTGCCCAATCGTAGCCATAATCCGTATCGTTCATTTTGTCCCAGGCAGCCATGCGAAGATTGTGTACCATATTGCCGCTGCCCATAATCAATACGCCTTTCCTGCGCAAGGCATATAATTCTTTTGCTAAATCGTAATGGTATTGCGGTCCTTTCGTATAATCAATACTCAATTGCAAAACAGGAATAGTTGCATCCGGGTACATGTGCTGGATAATGGTCCAGGCACCGTGGTCCAGCCCCCAGTCATGATCTAATTCCACATGGGCAGACTTGATGATATCCACCGTTTCTTTTGCCAGTATTGGGTTGCCTGGTGCTGGGTATTGTACCGCAAAAAGTTCCTTTGGAAATCCGCCAAAATCATGAATGGTTTTTGGTGCATCCATGGCAGTAATTTTTGTTCCCTGCGTAAACCAATGTGCGGATACGACTAGTACCGCTTTAGGTGTTTGTATTTCCTTTGCCATTTGCGTCCACCTGCGGCTAAACTCTGTGTCTTCTATGCCGTTCATTGGAGAACCGTGGCCCACAAAAAGAACAGGCATCAATTGCTCTTCTTCTTTTAAACCATCGGTAAAATTTCTAAATGCTGATAAGGTTGTCATACCTAATGCTCCTGTTACGATTGATTGTATAAATTTTTTTCGCTCCATGGCAGCAGATTATTTAGACGCCAGAAGGTTCTTTGCTTCGCTTAAAGTCACCGTTTTGCCCAATGCACCGAATTCATGCAGATCACCAAATACTTCGAACCGAATAGACTGATCTATACTGCCAATACGTACCGGCTCAAATCCGCTATCTTGAATTATTTCTTCTATTGAGGAATTGATGCTGGTATCATCTGTTGCATAAAACAGAACTGCTTTATCCGGACTTTGGAATGCTGCCTTTGAGAGAGACTCAGCACCTAGGCTGCCTAAAGCTTTTGCAAGCTTTGCATTTTTGGGTAATAAGGTGGAGAGTATATGACCGGATGACTGGTCTTTATCAATTATTTTTTTGAAGCCACCCTTTTCATCCGGCGCAATAGGGTTGGATGGATCGACGATGATTTTTGCCTGTAATTCGGTAGCGTACGTAGTGAACAGTTCTTTGATAGCATCAAACCAAATTGCTAATACAATGATATCAGCCTCTTTAATGGCGGCAGCAATTTCTGCTGGTTGTGCAAGGCTACCTAACGTTTGAGAAAGTTTAGTGGCTTTTTCAAATGTTCTATCAGCAATGATT
>CAXTDG010000385.1:0-476 GCA_964242675.1 uncultured Chitinophagaceae bacterium | reverse complement strand
TACGGAACGGTTCCCTTTTACCAGATTTTCAGCTACTACTTTACCAATGCTGCCAGTGCCGATAACGGCTATTATTTGTTTCTGTGCCATATACTATTTCTTTTTTGTTGATGCAAAGCTGCACCAAAAGCAAGGCCTCTTCCAATGACCTTTGCTAAGAAATAGTCTTAACCCATGTTAAGATTTTTCAGACTTTCCATTTTTTGCTATCCTGTTTCTCAATCGGCTCAACGACTCAGGAGCAATGCCTAAGTAGGCGGCAATTTGTACTTGTGACAATCGATTTACCAAATGAGGATAGGCCTCCATAAAAGATTGATACCGCTCATCGGCAGTGGAGCTTATATTTTGCAGCAGTCGCTCCTGTAGGCGGATAAAACCATTTTCTATCAGCACCCGGAATATGCGGTCAAATAGGGGGGCTTCTTTATACAGCGAAATAAGATTTCCGTGACTTATCTGTAGCACCACAGTAT
>CAXTDG010000384.1:0-5180 GCA_964242675.1 uncultured Chitinophagaceae bacterium | reverse complement strand
GTGTAAAATTACCGGTAGCGGATACCGGTGTACTCGTTAAAATCAGGGGTGGCATACCTAACATAACCGGCGACCATTTGAAAGATTTGTTTGTTTACTTCACAGATAAGTATGGCCGTATGGCTGGTTCCTTCAACCGTAAAGTATTAGTGACCGGTGTAAAAGCAGATGCAGCCACCTATACCACAGTATCACCCGAAGTACCACTAGTAGTATTGCACGACCCTCCGGGGGATGCCAGCAGCAGCACCTGGCAGCAAAACAGGTCTATCAGCAACGCCGTACGATTCTATACAGCCGCTGGTGTTGGGGTTGAGGCCTGGGCCGAAGCCAAAGTAGGTGCCGCTACCACAGTGGGGATATTGGGTGCCTTTTTTGATGTAAGCGTATGGGGGAAAATTCGGGGAAGCATTGGTGTTAACTCTACTGTTACCGCCGCTAATGAAGCCATTCTTACCACTACCACCAGTCAGAGTTTTTCTACCTCCGGCAACCCGGAAGTAACCGGTAGTAATGGAGATGTGTACATAGGCGCTGCCCTCAACCTGATTTATTCAACCGCTACCGATATTAGCTATGCTGGCTGTGGTAATATTACCAGTAAGCGGCGGCTCATTATTGCCGATAGTGGTTTTGCTACGCAATACATCTATAGCGAAGACTACATTACCAATACACTCATTCCCAATCTGCAAAGCCTGGCACAACTGAGCGGCTCTGCTGATATGGCCAAATATCAAAACCAGATTAAAGTATGGCAGCAAGTAGTAGCCAACAATGCGGAGAACAAGCGCCGGGCAGCCTTTGTACAAAACTACTCCTTTGATGGCTCGGCCGGCCCTTATACCAATACCACTACCACCAGTTCGTCTAAAAGTAGCAGCCTGGAGTTTGCTGTAGAACTAAATGCGTCGGTTGCAAATGAGTTGGGTTTTGAAATAGCCGGAAGTGGTGCCAGCGGTGGTGTCACTGTGAACTTTCGTATGGAAACCGGGGGTAGCGAAATAAACACTACTACAGATGAAACAACCATTTCCTATACCCTGGATGATAATACGCCTGGCGATTATTTCTCTGTAAACGTGAAGAAAGACCCCGTGTACAATACCCCGGTGTTTGAACTGGCGGCCGGTACGGCAAGCTGCCCTTCAGAGCCAGGTGCCCAGCCAAGGGATGCCGTTTTCTTTACCGCTAATAACCCGGTAGCACAGAACGTAAGCCCAACTGCACCAGCCAATTTTAATCTGAAAATTGTAAACACCAGTGCCTCTACCAGCACCAATCCTAACGATAAACGGGTGTACAAACTGAGCTATGTACAAAGCAGCAATACGGCCAATGAAACTATCACCATTGCTGGTACAGCTTACAACAGTAGCTCCCCCTATATTACCCGGCCATTAGGCTACCTCGATTCTGTAATTGTACCGGTATCCATTACCCGGCAAAACGGTTCATCCGTTTACACTTACGAAGGCGAACAGTTTTCCATATCCAGCAGTTGCGATGAAGACCTGGGTAATACAGTAGCTGTTTCAGCCTATTTCACTTCCCCTTGTAGTGGTATCGGCCTTGCCCAACCCGCCGATGGCTGGGTGCTAAACGCAACTGGCAATAACCAAGTTTTTGTAAAACCGATTGATTACATTTTATCGGGCCTCAGCAGTGTTAACGTACAATTCTCCACTGGCAATACCTGGACGGATGGTCCGTTCCTTACCAATGAACAACTGGCAAACGGTTTTAATTTTGATGTATCCTCCCTACCCGATGGCCCTTATGGCATTCGGCTGCGGCTGGATTGTAGTAGCGGTACCGTATTTTCTCAGCGGGTCAGTGGCATCATCGACCGCCGGGCACCACAACTGTTTGGCCGCCCTACGCCTACCGATGATAAGTATGTAAATGGGGAAGACATCTCTTTTACCTACGACGAAAAGCTGAATACCAATGGGAACAGTTTGCAGGTAACCATGCGCCGCCTTAGCAACAACACCTTGATACCCGCCACAGCCAGCATCTTCAATAACAAGATTATCGTGGTGCCAAACAGCAGTATTGCCAACCTTACCGGCGATAGTATACGGGTAGTAGTAGCCAATGTAAGCGATTTATATGGCAACATTAAAATGAGGGCTGATACCATCCGCTTTACAATTGGCACAACCACACCAGCTACCGGCAACCAGGCCTTGACGGTAAGCATTACCAACCCAACAGTATATAAAAATGATACTGCTGCCATCCGGGTAATATTTACCCTGCCAGCCAATGCCACCAACGATACCCGTGTGAACTACACCATTGGTGGAACGGCTCGCTACGGTATTGACTACACCGCCACTTACACCGGGGCCGATGCCTTGTATGCAAGCTTTAGTGGCTCCACCGGTGCTATTAAAATACCTACCGGTGCCAGAACGGCTACGCTTACACTGCGACCCATTATTGGCGATACATCTTACAGCCCTGATAAAATCATCATCATTAGTGCAAGCGAAGGTGGGGATTATGGTTTAGGTGCTACTACATCGGTAACCGGCAACCTCACTAGCGAAGATGGTGTAAGTGTGTACACCTTTACGGTTGATGGGGCCTGGAACATCAGGAGCAACTGGCTAAATGGCAAGATGCCGCTAACCACCCTGGTGGCTCCAAAAGAAATCATCGTCAACCCCGTTGGTACTTGCATCTTGAACGTACCGCAAACCATACGACCCGGTGCTAAAATAACGGTGAAGCAAGGTCGCCGGTTTTTAATACAGGGCAACCTGAAAATCAATTAACCCTTAGCTGTTTCCCCCTCTGCCCTGCTGCAACCAGGCAGGCAGAGGGAAGCAGTAATAAAGGACAATTTTCACCAAAATTCCAGATTATGTGTGCTCCGTTAGCAACGTGTCAGATCATACTTACCGATAATAAAGGCGAACATGCGTTCTCTTCTGCTAACATCATACGAATGGAGGCAGCAGACAATTATACCATCGTTCATTTCAGCAACCGGCCACGGCCTTTTATTATTTCTAAAGTGTTGAAAGTGTATGAAGAACTGCTAAGCCCTTACGGTTTTGTAAGAACCCACCGCAGCCACCTGGTGAATAAGCAATACGTAAAACGGGTAGAACACAACAACGTAGTAATGCAGGATGCTTCAGTGGCCCGCATTACGCAACGTAAGAGAACCGTTTGTATAAAAAAATTGAAATAAAAAAATAGTAAATTCTTCCTGGTAGGTATTATTACAAACCGGGCATTCCGCATTTACCCTTAACACTCATCAACAAAAAGGATAGCAGTAGCTGTCCTTTTTTTTTGTTGATGAAAACGCTGTTTCCTATGTCCACTGCCATTAAGTGAAAGGAAATAGAAAATGATAAAATCTACCGGTACAATTTGCTGGTTTACCGATACAGTAAATTATTTGCCGGCCTTCCTGATATCTTCATCACTTGCCTAATTGTACAAATCAGAATTTATTGAAATGAACATTCATTCCAGCTTTTTTAAGCACAAACTACTTCTGTTCGCAGTCGGTCTCTTATTCTTTGCCGGTCGGGGGTTTTCCCAAACGGGCATATTGGTTACCTATTACAATGGTACGCAGCAAGGTTATTCAGTAACTACATCTGGAAAGCTCTATTTTGAAAACAGTAACCTGCTGATAGCCGTAACTGATGTTTCTACACCTGTAAGTATTCCGGTATCCATTATACAGAAAATTACTTTTTCAAATAGTTCACTGCCATTGCGCTGGGTCAGCTTTACGCTTACCAACGAAAAGGCACAGGTAAAACTGAACTGGAAAACGGAGAATGAAGTGAATACCTCTCACTTTATAATTGAGAGAAGCGTTGATGGCAGTACGTATGAAAGCATTGGGCAGGTAGCTGCTAACAACGGCACCAGCAGCAGCTACAGTTTTACTGATGTATCTCCCAAAACAGGTATTAGCTACTACCGCTTGAAGCAGATAGATGCTGATGGAAAATATGTGTACAGCACCGTGCTAACGGTGAACAGAACTACTGCTAATACAATTACGCTGCTGCCTAACCCCGCCAGTGATTTCATTAAAATAAACAGCACCACCGCTGAGAAACTGAGTGTGAAGATTTATGCTGCGGATGGCAAACTGATGATCACCGGCAACTATGCATCTGGTGAGCAAATCTCCATCAGCAAGCTAACAACAGGAATGTACGTGGCATTTATTGATGGCAAACCATATAAACTCATTAAGCAGTAATGCTTTTAAAACATCCCATTTTAACAGGTACAAATAGCCAGCGCTATAAAGTAATTACAATGAAGAAATTCTTATCCATAATTGGTTTACTGATGATGATGTTTGGTGCTACGCAGGCACAAACAATGAAGGTGCACAACTCCGGCGATACGATGTATGCAAACCCCATCTCAACAGTGGACAGCATTAAATTCGACAACATTTATTCTAAGTTTAAAATAAACGGAATTGGTTCTACCCTCAATATTCAGAAGGCTTTGATTGACAGTATCACCTTTACGAATAACACCGTGAACTTAACCAAAATCTACATCATTTACAACGGAACAGATAATGCTACGATCATCAATCCGTATGCATCGCAGGGCGTTACTATTACAGCTAGTGGTGGTACAGTAACCGTTACCGGTGCTTCGGGCATCAGCAACCTGGAATACAATTTACTAGGCACCAGTGCCGCAGGAAGTTTAACAATGAGTTCCACCACCCCGGCCACTTTTGTAATGAACAACCTGAACCTTACGAATGCCAGCGGCCCGGCCATACGTATTACCGGTGGACAAATACACACGTTCATCTCTAAGGCGGGTACCAGCAACGCACTGACCGATGGTACAGCCAATACAAGAGATGGGGCTTTGCAAACCAACGGAAAAATTATTCTGAGTGGTACCGGCTCACTTACTGTAAAAGGGCTGATCAAACATGGTATTTCTACGAGTGGTATTATTGAGATGCAGTCTTCCGCCGTTACTGTAACGTCTGCTGTTTCCGACGGGTTCCATTCCGAAGGTTTTATCATGAGTGGAGGTACGGCAACGATTGCTGCTTCTACTGCCGATGGAATTGATGCCGGCGATGGTGCCATTGCCATTACAGGCGGCACCATCAACGTCACCTCACTGACCGGTGTCGGCACCTGGACAGTGTCCTT
>CAXTDG010000383.1:0-5193 GCA_964242675.1 uncultured Chitinophagaceae bacterium | reverse complement strand
GTACAAGGAATAATCTTTACCATCGGGCCGCAGGAAAACCACTTTACCTCCCAGATTATTTTCCCTGGTGGAGTTGATATAACCATTGGCACAAGCCAGCAGCGGAGTACGTTTGGCTGCCGCAATATCAATGCCTTCATGGCGGCGGGCACCAGCATCTCTGTCTACGCCCCAGATGCTTATAATACGAGGCTTGTCTTTTGGCCCAATAGGGAAAGCCAGGCTGGGGCTGGTTTTAATAGTGATAGTGTATTCGCCACCAGCCAGCAACTCTGGTTGCAGGCGAAGTACATAAGCGCCGTTTTCGGTTGCCTCTTCCTGTAGTTGCAAAGTGCTATCGGCGGAGGCGATGTATTTGGGAGTGCTGTTTTCCTGAGATTGCCACAAATCCATAAACAGGGTAAAGCCAGTAACCGGCTTTTTGGTAACGCTAATAGCCACCTTATCGCCCCGACGGGCAGCAAAGCGGTAGCCTGCTGATGCGGGTGAGGCTGCATCAAAGTAGCCGGTTTCCTGATAGGGTAAGGTGATGTTGAGCGGCTGAGTTAGCGCCTTATCTGCTACGCTAAACCATTTGCCACCGGCAGCACTTTGCTGCAAGCCAGCTTTGTTTAGGTTGTCTGCATATTGTTCGTGGGGCGTTTTTTTGCCAAAAATGGCGGTAGTCGTTTTGCAGGCAGTAGCTGTTGATAGAAGTATAAAAGCAACAAAAATCTGTTTGAGCATATTGAAAGAAAACAACGTAGTAGCGGAGCTGGTTGATAGGGGGAAAACTTATAACAGTTTTTTGCTTTTGATGAAATTCTCTAAACGAAGGGCAGCATCTTGTTCTTTCAGGATCACAGCAAGGGCTATCAACTCGCTTCTATAAAAGCCTAATGGATAGATAACTGTTGAACGGTGCCATCGCCGTAAAAGCTCAATGCGTATTCAACTGCTGGGCTCAAAAAGAAAATGGTAAAAAGAATGCCACCAGTGATGAGAAAACCAGCAGAGTTAGAGTAGCTGCCTGCTTTCTGCTAACTGCCTTCTGACAACTTTCTTCTTCTTTAACAAGCTATTGCAAATTGGAGGTGCAGCTACCGAAAGCAGCCTACAGTCTTATGTTTAACAAACAGTTTTCTTAATAGCATCTAATTTGCCCACCTATTTTCCACATTTCGACTAAAGCTTTCTGCAAACAATTTTCCATGCGATATTTCGGTAAGCCCTTGCTGCTTGGTGCCCTTGCTATGTGTATATGCTCAGCTGCATTGGCTCAAATTGATTCTACCAACAGCCTGCCAGACTCTGCGAATTCTATTACTGATATTTACAAAAACGCAGTACCGAAAGAGTACCGGGTGGGTAAAGTAGTAGTTACAGGTAATAAATATTTTGACCAGTCGCTACTGATACAAGTGGCCAACCTGAATACCGGTGATAAAGTAATGCTACCTGGTGGCGATAACTTTGGCAGGGCTATTACCAAGCTGTGGGAGCAGAACTATTTTAGCGATGTTACTATCTATATCACTAGTATTGATCAGCCCAATATTCTAAACCTGGAAATAGCAGTACAGGAGCGGCCCCGGCTGGGAAAAGTATATTATACGGGTGGTGTTAGCAAAAGCAACCAAGAAGATCTGGCACCTAAAACAAGTATGGTTTCGGGCCGCATTATTACCGAAAACATGAAGCAGAATGCTTCGGACGCTATCCGGAAATTTTATGTGGAAAAAGGCTACCGCAATATTAAAATTGATATAAAGGAAATTGTAAGCAATACACCCAATACCCGTGACTTAAGCATTTTGGTAAGTAAAGGGGAAAAGGTAAAAATTAGTAGCCTGCACATTGCTGGCAACGAAACGGTATCGGATGGCAAGCTGAAAAAGCAATTTAAAGGCACCAAAGAAATGGGCCGTTTTAGCATACATCCTACACAAGATACTGGCTACTACGAACCTGATAGGCCTATCACTTTCAAGCATTTTGTACAGAACTACGACTTCCTGCGGCCCACTGGTGTGAAGGAGTTTATTGAACCTTACTTCCGGTTTAAGCCGTTTGTGAATGCTAAGTTCAATGAGCAAAAGTTTGAGGAAGACAAAGAATCGTTGCTAAATTACTACAACAGTATTGGCTACCGGGATGCTCAGGTGGAGAAGGATACCATGTATTATAATACCAAAGGCCAGCTAAACATTGATGTAAAGGTGGATGAAGGCCATCGCTACTATTTTGGCAATATTGTTTTTCGGGGCAATACCAAGTACAGCGATAGTATTTTGAATGTAGTACTCGGTATTAAAAAGGGCGATATTTATAACCTGGAGCTGCTGAATAAAAAATTAGGTAAACAACTCAGTCCTGAAGGCGGTGATATCAGCGGCTTGTATATGGATGATGGCTACCTGTTTTTCCGTACAGAAATAACAGAATCGGCCGTGTACAACGACACAATTGACCACGAAATACGCCTGATAGAAGGTCCGCAGGCAACTATTAAAAACGTTCGCATTGCCGGGAACGACAAAACCAAAGAACACGTTATCCGCCGGGCAATACGTACTTACCCTGGGGAAAAATTCAGCCGTACGGATTTGATCCGTTCACAACGTGAAATAGCCAGCCTCAACTTCTTCAACCAAGAAAAAATAGGCATCAACCCTGTGCCCAACCAGGAAGATGGTACAGTGGACATTAACTACACAGTGGAAGAAAAAAGCAGCGACCAGTTAGAATTATCTGCCGGTTTTGGTGGTGGTATTGGTCTTACTGGTACGTTGGGAGTATCGTTCAACAACTTTTCACTGGGCAATATTTTTCATAAAGAAGCCTGGCAACCCTTGCCTAGCGGCGATGGCCAAAAATTGAGCCTGCGGGTACAGAGTAATGGCCGTGCCTTTCGGAGCTACAACTTCAGCTTTACTGAGCCTTGGTTAGGGGGTAAAAAACCAAATGCTCTTACCGTAAGCTTGTACAACACTAAGTATGCTAATGCCTACGACTATACCACTGGTACCTACACCAGTGCTGCCGCCAACAATTCTTACATCATGACCAGCGGAATTAGCGTAGGTCTGGGTAAGCAACTGAAATGGCCGGATGACTTTTTCAACCTGTCGTATTCTGTAAGCCTTACGCAGTATAAGCTGAAGAATTATGCTATTTCGCCACAGCAATTGCCTGGTTTCGACAATGGTACCAGCAACAACCTGAGTTTCAAAATAGCACTGCAACGTTCTTCTATCAACCAGCCTATTTTCCCTACCAGCGGTTCTAACTTTTTGGCCAGCCTGCAGGTAACGCCCCCATGGAGCCTGATGAACCGCAATATTGAAAACGAAAAAACGACAGACAAATACAAACTGATTGAGTTTCATAAATGGCGCTTTACCGGTGAATGGTTTATGCCATTGACCAAGAGCACCGGCGAAAATGCCCATCCTTTTGTGCTGCGTTTTGCTGCCAAAGCAGGCTTTATTGGCCGCTACAATCAGAACCTGGAAATCTCGCCATTCGAACGCTTTCAGGTAGGTGATGCTGGCTTGAGCAACAGCTTTGCATTGTTGGGTTACGACATTATTGCCCACCGTGGCTACCCGGTGTACGAAACCAGCAATCCAAAAGTAAATCCTGACCAAAGCGGTGCTTCTAAGTTCTTCACCATCTTTAATAAGTACACTACCGAAATCCGGTTCCCTTTTACCACCAATCCTAGTAGTACTATTTATATGATGGCCTGGGCAGAAGCGGCCAACGGTTGGTATAGCATGAAAGAATACAATCCTTTCAAACTGCGCCGTAGCGTTGGTTTGGGTATGCGTTTCTTCCTGCCAATGTTTGGTTTACTTGGCTTTGACTATGGTGTTGGCCTCGACCGCCTGCAACCAGGGCAAGGGTTGAAAAATGCCACCAAGTTCACCTTTATGTTAGGTTACGAACCGGATTAAAACAGCCAATTAAAAGTCTAAAATTTAAGGTTTAAAATTCCGATAAGCTGACAGCATCTTTGGTAGTAAGCAGTTTTGTGACGAAAAGTTGTATAGCAGAACTTTAAACTTTAGACCTTAAACTTTAAACTTGCAGAATCGTATTACTGTAAACTTTATTACCATGAAAAAAATACTATTTGGCCTGGGCTTTTGCCTCATGATGGCTTTTACCGCTTCAGCACAGCGCTATGCCATTATCGATACTAAGTATATTTTGAGCAAAATGCCTGACTATACACAGGCACAAAAAACGCTGGATGCTACTGCTGAAACCTGGCAACGGGAAATAGATACCAAGCAGGAAGAACTAAACAAAATGTACCGGGACTTTGATGCTGAGCAGGTAATGCTAAGCGATGATTTGAAGAAGAAAAGAGAAGATGAACTTTTCAATAAAGAAAAAGAAGTAAGGGATCTGCAGAAAAAACGCTTTGGCTTTGAAGGCGACTTGTTTAAAGAACGCCAAAAATTGATAAAACCCATACAGGATAAGGTGTATACCGCTGTACAAAAGCTGGCTGTCAACCGTTCTTTTGACTTTATTTTAGATAAAAGCGAAGGCATTACGGTTATATTTGCCGACCCCAAACTAGACCGTAGCGAAGACGTACTCAGAGATTTAGGTATTAAGAATTAATTAATAAAAAACAAAACAGAACTGTTTCTTTTAACCAGTAACCAAAAATGAAAAAGTTATTTGCGATTGCTACGTTTACGGTAGCGCTATTATTTGCCGAAAACAATAAGGTGGCAGCACAAAATAAGATGGGCTATTTCGATCTGGATTATGTAGTAAGCCTGATGCCTGGCATAGGTAAGGTAGATACGTTGCTACAGTCTTTTGAAAGAGATTCTTTAGCCGGCGATTTCCAGTTTAACCTAAGTGAGTACAAAAGAGTAGACAGTACCTTTCGTGCCGACAGTGTTAAAATGACTCCACGGGTAAGAGAACAACTGGATGCTCAACGCAATCAGTTGGGTTATATGTTGCAAAACTGGCAGCAGTACAGCCAACAAGCAGTACAAGCTAAGCAGCAGGAACTGACTCAACCCTACTTGCAAAAAGCAGTAACTGCTTTCCAGGCGGTAGTAAGCGAAGGCAAATACACTTACGTTTTCAAAAGAGATGCTTTGTGGCAGGCTCCACCAGCTGATAACCTAATCATTCCGGTTTTGAAAAGACTGAATATTAAAGTGCCGGATGAATTACAAC
>CAXTDG010000382.1:0-5197 GCA_964242675.1 uncultured Chitinophagaceae bacterium | reverse complement strand
GCTTCCTCTTGTTCCACCTGTTTTAATAGGCTTTTTGCTCATACCTACGGCTTTACCTGGCTTAGCTATAAACTTAGAATTCGCAACGTTGTTGGGTTGCGTTTTGGTAGCATTTTTATCCTTGCCTTTGTTCTGATTTAGTAGCGACATAGTTATTTATTTTAGGAAAATGGAAGATAGGAGTTTGCCAGAAAAGAGGCTGTTATAAATTTTTATTAATGGTGGACACAAATAGCGCCACTCAAAATTTGTAGCATGAAATTGTTTATTGCGATCCTTGTTTCATCCATTTTTATTTGCATCACTATGGTCAATGCACAAATAATTAACCCCGTAAAAACAAATCATACGCACCATTTATATCAGCCAGATACCGACCTGGGGCCGCTTTTCAAAGACGTTCAGATGGCCCGCATTTTTAAAGACTCGAAGACTTTTGTAGACTGTTCGCCCAAGCAAGACCCTGATAGTGTGGCGGCGGTTTATCTAAAAGAAAAAAACAACCCCGGCTTTTCGTTGCTGGATTTTGTAACTCAGCATTTTCATATTCCTGAATCGGTACACATAACGCCACCAAAGCAGGATACCAGCATGATTGCTCACTTAAAGGGTCATTGGCACAACTTGGTAAAGCAAGCTATTGACTCCCAAAAATGGAGTACGCTCATCAACCTGCCACACCCGTATGTGGTGCCGGGTGGCCGCTTCAGGGAAATGTTTTACTGGGACAGCTACTTTACCATTTTAGGCTTATTAGAAAGCGGCGATGATACGTTGGCGCTGGCCATGATTCAAAATTTTGAATACCTCGTCAATACGTTCGGCCATATCCCTAATGGCAACCGCACCTATTTTCTCAGCCGTTCGCAACCGCCATTTTTTGCTGAAATGATAAAAGCGTATGCTCACAAACACGGCATGGCATCCGTTATTTCCTTTCTGCCAGCTTTGGAAAAGGAGTACCGTTACTGGACAGAGGACATTGAGAAGGTAAATGCAAAGCATCCGGTAGAAGGTAAATCTGTATGGTTAGATGGAACCATTTTGCAACGCTATACGGGTGGCACCACCGCACCCCGGCCCGAAGCGTATAACAAGGAATACAACTGGGCGCAGGAACTACCGGAAGCTGCCCGAGATAGCTTTTACCGAAACATGCAGGCGGCCTGCGAATCTGGCTGGGACTTCAGTGGCCGCTGGTTTGCCGATGGGCAGCACCGCTCCACTGTACATGCCGAAAACCTGGTACCAGTATGCCTTAACAGCCTTTTGTATAATATGGAAATGCAGTTAGCCGCCATGTATAGTTTCCAGAAAGATACGCATCAGTCGGCGGCCTATCAGCACAAAGCGGCCTTGCGAAAAGCAGCCATTTTGAAGTATTGCTGGAAAACGGAGGAAAGGGTTTTTGCCGATTACCAAATAAACAATCCTACTGCGAAACCCACCCTTTCGCTGGCGATGGTGTATCCACTTTTTTTTGAAATTGCCAGCCAACAACAAGCAGATGCTATTACAAAAATGATTGAAGAAAAATTCTTAATGCAAGGCGGCCTGGTAACAACGCCTACCCAAACCGGTGAGCAGTGGGACAGCCCAAATGGATGGGCGCCTATGCAATGGCTTGCAGTAATTGGGCTGCATCATTACGGTCATACAAAACTGGCACAAACGATAGCCGAACGCTGGTTGCATGTAAACGAGCAAGTGTACCGAACGGAAGGCAAGATGATGGAGAAATACAATGTAATTACCCCGGAACAACCCGGCAGTGGCGGCAACTACGAAAATCAGGATGGCTTCGGCTGGACAAATGGTGTAGCAATAGCGCTGGATGCTTGGTTGAAAAGCCTGGATAGTAAGTAATGCTTATCGTGAATGGTCAATAATGAAGGTTGGAAGTGTTTGATGTCTCTTTCGGACTTCCGGTCTTCCCGACTTTCGGACTTTCAGACTTTACTCTGGGAATACGCCAAACATTTCTTCTGCTTTCTTATACCGGAAATCAAAAATTTCTTTTAGTTTCTTTTTTACCAAAATGCTGTTGGCAATGTCGCCAATAAACCAGAATGGAATTTTATAATGTAGCAAATCAGTCATTTCAACCCCGCCGGGTATTTCTTTAAAATGATGCTGGTGATGCCATAGGCTATACGGGCCAAAGCGTTGTTCGTCTACAAAATATTTTCCTTCCTTCACATGCGTTATCTCCGTCATCCAATACATGGGTATGCCCAACAGTGGCGTAACGGTGTACTCAATTATCTGCCCGGCATACATGTTTTCACCAAAACTCCGCTTGATGTTGAAGCCCATATATTCCGGCGTAATGGTTTTTAAATTCTGCGGTTGCCGGAAAAAATCCCAAACTTTCTCAAGGCTTGCAGGCAGCTTTTGTACAAGTTGTAGCTGGTAAACTTTAGACATTCACTTCTAACAGCTTTTCGGTAAAATGGTTGCATGCATTTAGCTGCCGCCTGCCAGATAAGGATGGGGCTGCCGCATGGTATATTTTTTGAAAAACAAGGCATGGAGTTAACATTTCTATAGATGTAAAATGGAGCGCCAATGCATCCGGAAATAAAATGTTTTCAAATGAAAAAATTCATGTCCTTAGTAGTAGCTGTTTGGATAATGGCCACTGCTTTTTCCCAGAATAAAACCGTTTACCTGAATAGTAAAACCGCCACCTGCAATGTAAAAGGTATAAAGCAGGAATGCCTGCAATATAAGGAAAAGCAAAGTGATACTATATGGAGTATGTACCCAGGCAACATCAAAGGTTTCACTTACAACCCCGGCTACTTTTATACACTGCAAGTGAAGTCTATTAAAAATAACACGCCGCCTCAATGGCAATTGGTAAAAGTGGTAAGCAAGACAAAATCAACTGTGCAGCAGCAACCCGGCGATACGGTAGCGATGCTTTCTCATACACTAAAGGAACTAGTGGGTCAGTGGAATTTTTCGAAGTTGCCAGCAGAGCCTGGAGTTGTTTTTACAAAAGAGTTTCTAACGTTTGATGCGGCAGAAATGCGGGTAACCGGTAAGGTGAGTTGCAACGGCTTTTTTGGCAACTACACAGCCGATACAACCAGCGGCAAAAAAGAAATTCACTTCGAAGCCATAGGCCACACCATGATGGCTTGCGAAAGTCTATCTACTGAAAATAAAATGCTGGCCGCTATGGAAAAAGTTACTGCCTGGAGTGTAAATGGCGACAAGCTGTATTTGAAAGCTGGAACAACTACGCTGATTGAATTGACACGTGCAGCTAGTGGCAAAATATAGCTTTTAGAAATTAAACAATATGGCCGGTAAATTACCGGCCATACTTATACTTCTACGCTTTCGCAGGTAGCTAAAAATGCTTCGTCTGCATCGGCACCAATGCCAGGTAAATCGGGCGGTTTCAGTTTCATACCATCGAACTGAACACCATTAATTACCGGGTCTATCTTGTGGCCCAATAGACAGGTATCTAAATCGTAAAACTGTACATTGGGGCAGGCCAGTGCAAAATGAACATTGGCACTTAGCGCCACCCGACTTTCCAACATGCCGCCCAACATATTGGGTACATTATGCCTGCGGCAGATGTCATGAATTTTCAGTGCTTCTCTTATTCCACCTGCTTTGCATAGCTTGATATTTACATACTGAAAGCCTCCATTACTACAAATCCGTTCTGCATCAGCTGCACTAAAAACGCTTTCATCTGCCATTAGTGGGATGGTAGTTGCAGCCGCTAAATCCGGTATTTTATCGTCAGCTGTTTTAGGCATTGGCTGTTCACAAAACTGAATATGGTATGGCTCCATTTGCTGTAATGCCCAGGTAGCATCTTTGTGGTTCCAGCCTTGGTTGGCATCTATCCGCAACCTGGTTTTTGGCCCTACTGCATTTCGAATAGCCTTGATTCTTTCTACATCTTCTGCTGCATTTTTACCCAGCTTTATTTTTATAATATTTACGCCCCGGTTCGCTACAAAATCGTGGGCTGTGGCAGCCATATTTTCAACGGTATCAATGCCTATGGTTAAGTCGCTTTCCGGTTCGGCATATGTGCCGCCTAAGTATTTGTAAAGCGGTTGGTTAGCAGCCTTTGCAGCTACATCATACAGCGCCATATCGAAGGCACTTTTGGCGGTATAGTTACCCGCTACTGCATCATTCAATTCATTCAGTCGTTCATGTAAAGCCAGTGCATCTTTCCCTTTCCAAAGTTGGGCAAATTGCTGTGCTGCAGCAAAACAACTATCATCCGTTTCGCCTGTAATAGCCGGAAAAGCAGAACATTCGCCAACACCTGTTATTCCACCATTGGTATGAATATGAATGAGTACATTTTGTGCATAATCCATAGTACCAGTGGATATGGCAAACGGAACCATCGGAATGCTGAAACGGTAAATGACAGTTTTGGTAATGTTCATAGCGGGTGAAAGCTATAAAAAGTTATCGCTTTGCTAGTTTATTCATAGCAATCGTTTTCTGGCTGCGGCTTTTAAAACGGTCTATACCATTGCGTCGCAATGCTTCATGTTTGGTAGCCCGGCCTTGTACCCGCTTGCGCCACATACGAAAAGAGGATGGCTTCATTTCGTGTCGCATTACCTCAATTACTTCTTGTTCTGTAGTACCAAACTGTGACTGGATAGCATCAAACGTGGTGCGGTCTTCCCAGGCCATTTCTACAATGCGATCTATTTCTACCTGGGTAAGGTGGCTGGCAATGGCGGTTTCTTTTTTCATGCAAATGATTAATACGATATAGCGTGTTGTAGAAACTAATACAGTCTTGTGGAAATTCAGTTTAGCGCAGTAGCAGATTTTTCCTATTTTCCGCATTCATCAACCATCTGCAACTACAAAAGCCGCTATCCTGCTGCGGTTATCTTTCAACTAATAAGCATCTCTTATGAAAATGGTAGAATTAAAAGCCTTATGTGGCCCCAATTACTGGAGCGTTCGTCGTCCCAAGCTGATACAAATGAAGCTGGACCTGGAAGAACTGGAAGAGAAGCCAACCAACCACGTAAAAGGTTTTAGAGAGCGGCTGGAGCATCTGATGCCTACGCTGATAGAGCATCGCTGTAGTGAAGGCGTACCCGGCGGTTTTTTTCATCGGGTAGAAGAAGGAACCTGGATGGGCCATGTGATAGAACACGTAGCGTTGGAAATGCAAACGCTCGCC
>CAXTDG010000381.1:0-5205 GCA_964242675.1 uncultured Chitinophagaceae bacterium | reverse complement strand
TCGTAGGTATTGCGAAGTGCTGTAATATTTGAGGCAAATCCTTCTTCGCTGGTAGAGGCCGTAGCAAGGGAGAATTGTGCCTTTGGGGCAAGGTCGTGTACAATCTGTATCATCGCCCGTCCTTCATCGCTTTGGCCTGCAAAGTCTTCAACTACTGTTACAGGTATAGTGTAGCCTAGCGGATTGCCTGTACCAGGCAAGTTGCCGCTGTACACATCGCTAAGTGCGCCACCCTGGGCATTATAGCTATCGGATATAACGCCAATACGAATGCCCTGGCCTTGTACACCATAGGCAGTACGTACTGAATCTGCCCGGTGGGCATGATCGCCCTGGGAGTTGACAGTGCCGGTTCCTAGTACTAGGTTATTATCCTGCTTCTGCAGGTATTTCTCCAGTTGTTTTTTTACCCGTTCCATACGCTCTTTCAAAGGGCGACGCTGCCGGACAGACAAAGCTTTTTTGCCCACAACGGAAGTGGAAGCCGCATCATAACCCAGGCGCAGTGCATTTGCTTTTGTTGGTGAACCATTGCCAATTGCAAAAGCTTTTGCAGCCGGACGAACAGATCTTACCTGTGGAATGGCCGCAACTGCCATTACCTGTAAAAGATTGATACGAACCCGAATGGCATCGTACTTAGGGAAAGAAGACTGAATGCTTCCCCCAACATTTTTGATAGCTTGTAATACGGAATCGTTTACAGGGGCTTTAACGTCTACCAGCAGGTAGCCGTTGGCATCGGCATCTACATTGGCTGGTTCCAGGTCCACACCATCAGCCATTTTTTGGCCTTGTTTTTCTCTAATAGCTTGCAGCAATTGAGAACTTACTTTTTTCTCTACGGCCGTTCGGTTGTTTTTTTCAGTGAGCAGTTTGTCGATCTGCTCTGTCATTCGTTGTTGAGGTTGTGCCCACAGGTGGGAAGAAGTAAAACACAATAAGGCAAGCAAAATGCTTGCGGGAAGGTAAAATTTCCGCTTCATGCAATTTTTGAGATTTGTTTAAAAATTGCCTCTAAACTAACGGGAATTACGATTTTATGCAGCGATAAATGAGTAATTAGTAAAAAATGAAAATATTAGGTGCTTTTAAATTTGGATTAAACGGAAATTTTACTGTAAAAAAGCTATTGCCTGTATAGATATGCTTATATAAAAACCTCTAGCCTTGAAAGAGACTGAAATATTAAAGGTGGTAGTACTAATATTTCGACAAGTAAAAGCAAGTACTATAATAGCAGCTTTAATTTCTGTTCGAATAGTTTATAAATGAAAAAAGGCAAAAAAGTAATTACCCTTTCAAACAAGGTTTCGACTAAGCAGTCAAGTACAATTTTTGGAACCGTTGAAAAATAGAAAGTGCTTCATTAATTGTATGATCTGTCGTGGAAAGTTTGTAAGCAATACAGCTTTCCTTGTATCAATAACCCCTTTTTTAAACAAAAACAATGGCTACTAACGATGATGTATTTAATCTTTTAAAGGCAGTAAATGCAGTTACGCTTTTGCGTATGGAGAATGAAATAACTGCTTTGAATGGTGTTATCCTACGACTGGAAAACGAATTGAATGCGGTAAATGCAGTTACGCTTGCTCGTATGGAGAAAGAAATTATGGCGATAAAAGCAAAGGTTGGCGCTTAGTTTATTAAGAACATCCTGATCGGCTGTTATTAAGAAAGGCGTAGAAAAATTTTCTACGCCTTTCTTATAAGATACTTACTAAGTGTCTACTTCTTATTTCCATCCACATCCAGTTCTACTATTTCGTAGCCCAGTTTTTTTACGCCCTCCGTTATCCTGGCTTTATCACCCACCAATAATATGTTGATAGCATCCGGGTTCAATTCTTTTTTAGCGACTGCCATCATTTGTTCTTTGGTAATGCCGTTCAGTATTTTGCTTTGCTGAGCGGTGTAATCTGCCGGTAAGTTATAATCCAAAATCCGGCGGATGAAGGCAGCTTTTTGCGGACTGGTTTCGTACCGCAGGGCATCCCGCTGGCCTACTGCCCCTTTGGTGTAAGCAACTTCTTCGGCGGTTGGGCCATTTTGCACATAGTTCTTTATTTCCTGCATGGTTAGCGCCAAAGCACTATCAGTAGCATTGGCCCGTATGCCGGATGCAAACCGAAAATCGCCGGAATACTGATCGCCTGTAAAGCCGCTGCTGGCACCGTATGTCCAGCCCTTGGTTTCCCGCAGGTTCATATTCAGCCGGCTACCAAAGTCGCCACCCAGCGGGTAGTTCATCAGGTAAGATGTATAGTATTCACCCGTAGCATCGTACTTAAGCCCGGTAGGATAACCAATTCTAAATTCTGTTTGCGCTGCCTTGGGTACATCTACCAGGTATACTTTAGTAGTAGCTGGCTTAGGCACAGGTGCTACGGCAGGCAGGGTTATTTTTTTGTTGGGTAAACGATTCAGGAACGCAAGTTTAGGCAACATTTCAGCCTGAGTAATGTCTCCGGCAATTACCACTTTTGCTCCGTTGGAGGTCATGTAATTGGCATAGTAGTTTTTGATGTCATCCAGCGTTATGCTTCGTACGGTTTCTTCGGTACCATTGGCCGGAATGCCCATTACATGGGTTGGGCCATAATTCAGTTTGGCAAATACATCGCTGGCAATAGCAGCCGGTTGCGATTTTTGTAACTTAAATGCCTCCAGCGATTGCTGTTTCAGTCGGTCAAAATCAGCTTGCTTAAAAGCCGGGCTGAACAGGCGTTCCTGCAACAGCGTCATCGTTTTATCGAAATTCTTTTTCAGCGATTGTACTGTGTAAGTGACACCATCCACCCCGCTGAATACCGAAATAGTACTTCCCAGTTTTTGCAATTCCAGGGCTAGTTGCTCCGAGGTATAGTTCTTAGTATCCTCCTGCATCATACCAGCAAAAAGTATAGGCAGCCCTGCTTTCGACAAATCGTTTGCCTGTGCCAGTTGGCCGCCGGGAATGGTCAATGAAAAAGAAATAACCGGAATTTCGGTGTTAGCTGTCCCAATTGCTTTGGCGCCGTTCGGCAAATCGTTTTTCCAGAAGACAGGTACTTTTACAACAGGGATAGCGCCTGATGGAGGCATCATTTTTCGGTCAAAATTGTCAGATGCCTTTACGTATTTTAAACCGGTATAGCCATAATTGGGAGCCGTGTAGTGCGTTGTATCAATCGTAAAATTATCTGTTGCCGCCATGCCAGCTTCCTGCCCTTTTGTAAGCACACTTAGCACTACGGCGCCTTTGCCTTTTATGTATTTGTTGTAAGCTGCCATTACTGCTTCTTTTGTTACCGAGTTGTAGGCTTTCAGCTCATCTGCAAGCTTATTAGGATTACCAGTAAAAGTTTGATAGGCTGCCAGTTGCGATACTTTGCCCGCAACGCTTTGCAGCTGATTGATGGTTTGCGATTCGTAGCTGCTTTTAAATTTGGCAATGTCTTCATCAGTAATGCCCCGCTGTTCAAAAGAATCCAGTGCGGCCTGGTACAATTGGTACATGTTCGCCAGTGTTTTGCCTTGCAGCGGAGTGATGCGTATGGTAAATTCACCTGCCAGTTCGGTAGTGCTATTAAAAGCCCCGGCATTAAGCGCCAATTGTTTTTTTACCAAGGTTTGGTACAAAACTGAATTACGCCCCTGCCCTAATATTTCTGCCAGACAATCCAGTGCAGCTTCGTCTTTACTGTACTGTGGTACTGTTGGGTACACAATAGCCAGTTGCGGTATACGAGCATAGTTGTCGGTATAGCTTGCATAGCGGTTGCTATCCAGGTGCACGGCCGGTACTTGTACGGGCTTTACTTCCGGGCCACGGGGGATAGCGCCGAAATACTTTTCTGCCCATTTTACCACCTGCGGTGTAGCTACATCTCCACCAATAGTAAGCGTAGCATTGTTGGGCCCATACCACCGCATAAAGAAATTCTTCAGGTCGTTTACATCGCTGCGGTTCAGGTCTTCGATATAGCCGATGGTGAGCCAGGAGTAAGGATGGCCATACGGGTACAGGTTTTTGCTGTAGTTCTGTGCCACCAGGCCATAAGGGCGGTTATCGTAGTTCTGGCCCCGTTCGTTTTTTACAGTGGCCCTTTGCACTTCAAACCGAGGTTGCGTTACCTGTCCCAATAAAAAGCCCATACGGTCGGCCTCCAGCCACATGGCTCGTTCCAACAAATTGCTCGGCACCGTTTCGTAGTAGTTGGTACGGTCCCGATTGGTGCTGCCATTGAGCGAACCACCACCGCCACTAATTACTTTGTCGTGGGTGCCTTTGGGAGCATCGTCGCTGCCTTCAAACATCATGTGCTCAAAAAAGTGGGCAAAGCCAGATTTGCCAATCTGTTCCCGGGCCGAGCCTACATGGTAGGTAACATCTACATGCACCACGGGGTCGCTATGGTCCTCATGCACCACCAGCGTAAGGCCATTGGGCAATACATATTTTTCGTAAGGGATAACAATTTCGTCACCCTTCTTCGTTACTTTTTCTACCAGCCGGGCCTGCCCAAAAGAGGCTGTGGCTACGGCTAATAAAGCGGCAGGTAATAATAGTTTTCGTGTCATTTTGTTGTTAGGGAAGATGATAAAATGTAATGTCGTAAAAGTAAGCTGGAAAGCAATTGTTGGCATCATCCATTCAATTCTTATTTGTATTACTTTCTGCTACTAGCAAAGGTTGTTGAACAAAACAGAGAATAGGGAAAGCCAATGCTGGCTTCGTTTTCCTGTTAATCAATCTTACAGAAAAGGTGTCAAAACATTCACTGTAATTAACGGCTCGCCATTAAACATACTACTGTAAAAGCCTTCTCATATACTGTAAACAATTTAAAACTTACAATCATGAAAAAGGTATTCGCATTTGCGCTTTCAATAAGTATTTTCAGTGCTGTTTCTGCACAAGCTGGCCGTTGGAATGACAACAATAGAAACGATAAAAACAGCCGTTACGAAGTGCCTAAGCAACAGGACAATCGTTGGGATGATCAGCACCGTACAACCGGATACAATTCATCAAAGGTTGATCGCTACGACGACCACCGCATGAGCGACCGGGAAAGGCAGCAGGAAATGGATCGCATTAACCAAGATTATGACCGTCGGGTGGCCGAGTACAGAAACGACCGCCGGATGAACCAACGGGATAGAAATTACCAGATTCAGGTAGTGGAAAAAGAAAGAAGCAGCAAGCTGAAACCATTT
>CAXTDG010000380.1:0-5217 GCA_964242675.1 uncultured Chitinophagaceae bacterium | reverse complement strand
CACCAACACCATCTGCCAGCGTAAGGAAGTTGGCATTATTAGTACCGCCACCATCTTGTGCCTGGGCAAGTACAAAGTCGCCAGCTACACCACCGCTTTTAGTGCCAGTGCTGAAGGTATGTGATGCTTCAAAGTTTCTATTGGCTTCATTAAAGCCAAACTGGTAGAATACATCATGCATCAGGTTGTTCCAGTAAAACAGGTTTACAATAGCTGCCTTTTGATAGGTAGTTGGATCATTATTAGGATTCATTGCATAATCAAACCGAAACGGTTCTGTCGGAGAAGGCGCAAAAGTGTCTGCTATAGGTACATAAATAGTATTGTTATAGGCAGTACGGGTAGGGTCGGCACTCGGTACGCCACCTAGTGGGCCAGGGCTTGGATCCTGAAAGGCCCATACGTTATTGCCCTGCGTATACGGGAATGTAGTAGCGTTGGCTACTTTATGCCAGCCATCGGGGGAGGCAATTGCATTACCTCCCGTATTTACTAAAGCATGAGATGCACCAGCCTGATTAGGCGCTTCGTAAGGTTTATCAAAAACCCGGTAGCTGTTTACTATACCAGAAGTAGTGTTGTTCGTTGGCTGCTCGTCTTCTACACGTAGTTGTGTATTGGGCGAAATACCTGCCCGATACACGTTTTCAGACTGCTGAACACTTTTGGTAGTCAATGTAACGGAAGGTGCTTTTGCTACCGGACCAGCATTGTTTGGAAATTCATCTGTTTCAAAATGGCCGTGACCGAAATCGCACTTTACCACCATATCGGTTTTGCTGATCACTTTACCCGTAGTGCCGTCCAGGTAAATGATCCAGTAATTCTGTAAATCCCGACGGTACAATTGTACTTCCCAAACGGCCGTCAGTTTGTTGCTTGTTTCATTAATAAGGTAAGCCTTACGTACCGGGATATCCCAGGTAGTACCCGCTGCCTTAAAAATGGTTTTCGAATCGGTGCCTGATGTAGCTTCTTTTACCACCAGGTTTGCAGCAACCGGCATTTGCACATCTGCCATAGCTTTTTGTACAGCTGTGGCGGGGGTAAATGCAGCGAAACTACCCGTAGCACCAGCCAGCTTTGCAAACTGGTAAGTTGCAAATGCAGGTACACCATTTTTCATTAAATGTAGTGCTGCCGATGCATTTACCACATCCAGCCCATTGAACTGCTGTTGTACGTAAATGTGGCGAATGCCAGTAACTGGCTCTGTGTAATCACTGGTAATTTTAATGCTGTTCAACTCAGCTGCTTGCAAGCCATACTGAGTGGCATGTGTAGTGAAGTAGCTTCGTACTTCTGTTTCGGCAACAGGGTTGCCGTAATTTTTTTGTGCTATTAGCCCCTTACCTGCCAGACCCATACACAAAAGAACGCACGCCAATTTTTTAAGTAAATTTCTTTTACTCATGCAGAAAATTTTGGTTTTTGGTGCTATGCACCGATGAAGGTTGATTAGGAAAACAGAAAAAATAACAGCGTTCAGTTACTGAGTATAGCTTGGTAGCTGCTCAAATTTGAACGGATCACTTACGTGTTAAAAATTGTTAAGGATTTTTAGAAGGCAATTTTTGATATAAAACGAAAAACGCAGAAATTTTTTGATAAATTTCTGCATTTAAACATAAAAATGAAAATTTTCTATTCGAATAGCATTCCGCTGGCTGCACGGCCCGGCTTCATTTTTCCTAAATGTTCGTAAGCCTTAGCTGTTACTTCCCGGCCACGGGGTGTCCGCTGCATAAAGCCTTCCTGAATAAGGAATGGCTCGTACACTTCTTCCAGCGTACCGCTTTCCTCCCCTACCGCAGTTGCTATGGTAGTAATGCCAACAGGCCCGCCTTTAAACTTTTCAATGATAGCCAGCAGGATACGATTATCCATATCATCCAAGCCATATTCATCTACGTTCAAGGCTTTTAAGGCGTGTTTGGTAATGCCAATATCTATTTGCCCATCGTTGAGCACCTGGGCAAAATCCCGTACCCGGCGTAGCAAACCATTGGCTATACGAGGCGTACCCCGGCTGCGGCCCGCTATTTCGGCAGCCGATTCATCGGTAATGGCAACATTCAATATTCCCGCTACCCGCAATAGGATTCTTTTTAAAATGGCCGCACTGTAATACTCCAGCCGGTTGCGAATGGCAAAGCGGCTAAGCAGTGGTGCTGTGAGCAAACCACTACGGGTGGTGGCACCAATCAGCGTAAAAGGATTCAGATTGATCTGGATACTACGGGCATTGGGACCGCTATCAATCATAATATCGATGCGGTAGTCTTCCATGGCACTGTACAGGTATTCTTCTACCACGGTACTTAACCGATGTATTTCATCAATAAAAAGCACATCGTTTTTTTCGAGGCTGGTAAGCAGGCCGGCCAGGTCTCCCGGTTTTTCTATTACCGGGCCGCTGGTTTCTTTAATATTTACGCCCAGCTCATTGGCTACAATGCGGCTCAGTGTTGTTTTACCTAAACCGGGTGGACCATGAAACAGTACATGATCCAGCGCCTCGCCTCTTATGCGGGCCGCTTTGATAAAAATGCCCAGATTTTCGATAATAGTGGGCTGTCCACTAAAATCGTCCATTTGCTGTGGCCGAATGTTGTTTTCAAACTCCTTTTCCGCAGCACTTTGGTTGTTGTTACTTGTGTTTAAAACAGGATTACTCATCTGCTAATGGGGTATGTATTAAAGCTTAAATGTACGTTTTTTTAGAAGGTAAATTGCTGATTTGCTTCCTCTCGTTTGCTATCATTTCGTCAAAATTTTTTGTAGTTGTTAGAAGGCAGTTGGCAGTCAACAGAGAGAACAGTGAGGCTTTGAAATGGGTTTATTTGTTCATCACCTGCCCTTTTATATCCTTCAGCTATATTATTAAAAATGGAGACGACCGCTCCTCGTATCTGGTTAAGAAAACCAAAATCGTTATTAGCAGTAAATATCTGATACACATCAACTGCTAAATCCTGCGCCTTTTACCAGGCAACTATCTCTTCGAAACTTTGAGATTTCATAATTAGTGTTTGAATGGATAAAGAAAAAATTTTGGGCAGGTTTCTTTTCTATTATTAGCTATTTCAAATAGCTACGGTTCTCCTGCTGACTGTAGACTGCTTTCTACTGACTTTGGTATTTAGTACGGTAATTGCTTGTTTGTCGAAACCTTTTCAAACTTAAAATTTAGTCATATGTACATTGTACTTACCGGCGGCGCTGGCCGCATTACTAAGCCACTTGCCCTGAAACTGTTGAAAGAAGGCCATGCCGTAATCATCATCACCCGTAGTGCGGAACACGTAGCCGAACTGACCGACCCGGAAGTGGGCGGTATGGCTGCTGTAGGCTCAATTAATGATGTTGATTTTTTGACCAAAACCTTTACGGATGCTGAAGCAGTGTACCTGATGGTACCACCCGATTTTGATAAAGAAGGTTTGGAAGACTGGAAAAAACAAGGTGAAATATATGCTACTGCCGTTCGCAACAGCGGCGTAAAAAGGGTAGTAACGCTTAGTAGCATTGGCGCCCACCTCCCTGAAGGTGCCGGCCCGGTAAGCGGCTTATACCATGTAGAACAGGCTTTAAATAATTTGGAAGGTGTAGCGGTAACACATGTGCAGGCAGCTTACTTATACTACAATTTTCTGGAAATGACTGATATGGTAAAGCACATGAACACTATTGGTGAAAACTATGGTGGAGAAGGCTTCCGGCTGGCTATGGTTGATGCTACCGATGTAGCTGATGTGATAGCTGACGAACTAACGCTTTTGTTCGACGCAGATGCTGGAATAAAAGATGTACCCGAAGCAGTGGCTAACGAACTCAACCAACCACAGCCTACCCACTACACCATTCGCTATGCAGTGAGCGACGAAAGAACACCCAATGAAATAGCCTCTGTGTTGGGTAGCGCCGTTGGTAAGCCCGACCTGAAGTGGACAGTATTTACCGATGAACAGGCTGTACAAGGAATGGTGCAGGGCGGCGTACCGCAAAAAATGGCCGAAAGCTTGGCCGAAATGGGACATAGTATGCACACAGGCAAAATGCTGGAAGTATACCAGCAGGAAAAACCGGAAATAACCGGTAAAGTGAAGCTAGAAGATTTTGCACAAGAGCAATTTGCCCCTAAGTATAATGGCGGCAACTAAAAATGAACTTTTACATTAAAAACGGCCTGCACTTGTTGCAGGCCGTTTTTAGTTTACAGGAAGCTGCAAAATTTTCTTAATACTATTGTTGTTAATTACCTCTGTTATTGCCACCTGCCAACGATGAAAAAATCAGTATAAAATCCATCAAAATTCTACATTAGCCATTCCATTTAAAAATCTTCTACCCTATGAAAAGAAACATTGCTGCTATTTGTCTGATTCTTTTATCTGTTGGTTGTTCTGGCCCCAAAAGTAGTTTAGATAGCGAGTCTGCTGGCACTACACCCTTTCCACCCGATTTTCAACCCAAAGCAGTGGTACTACTTATTGAGCAAAGTATTGATGAGGATAAATCTTCTACAAATCTGTCGACAACCAGTTCTGTAAGAACAGATTCTTACATGAACTACTTTATGAAGAAAAACCGGAAAGCCATGGAAGAGTATGCTAATAAAAACTACCCTTATCAGCATGAGTTTGCCTCCCAAACAGATATCTACGAATCCTCACAGAAGTACAGCGACAAGAGCCGCTACAGGTATGCATTAGTTACTTCTATTACAAAACCCATTCAGGCTGAAAAAGTTGCTGCTGATGGTAGAACCAGTTCTACGTATAACCAGCCAGTATTCAAATTTTATATCTACGATAGGTTGAATGATAAAACCTATTCGGCACTGGGGCACGGGTCCAGTTTGGTAATGTGGGCTTACAAGGATGCAATAAAAAAGATAGGTAGTAAATGATGCTTTTCCTTCTCCATTTTTTGTTGATGAAGGATACTAATGAAGGTGAATTGATACTATACAATTACATCGCTGATGAAGAACAGCAACGATAAAAAACTGTATATCAAACCGGTTGTGTAAATTTTTTCATCAGTGCTTCTACCTCTTCCGGTTTTACTTCTAACCATGAAATATTGATGCTTCTTCTCTTAATGCCGGTTTTAATAATAAGATAATACGTTGCATCTGATTTTCTCACATCCCAATCGGTAATATCCTGCCACAGCACCATTTCGGGTTTGGTCTCGTTTATTTCCAAACCT
>CAXTDG010000379.1:0-5225 GCA_964242675.1 uncultured Chitinophagaceae bacterium | reverse complement strand
ACCCTGCTGCTGGGTTTGTGCTTCCAGCTTTTGTAAAGCGGCTACCGCTTTTTCGTAAGCACCTAACCGGGTTGCTTTTGTTTTGCTTTCTTGTGTGGCAAGTTTTGTTTTTTTCAGTAAAAAACATAGCCCGGTAAGAGAACCAATAGTAAGTAGTGAGATGAGCAAAACAAACGGCCACTGTGCTACGGGCGGTACTTCAATAATGTCTTTTATATCGTGGTAATCCTGCAGGGTATCTACATTGACTGGTTCTATATTAATGGGAAATGAATCGGATACCGTTTTCGGACTTTCGATGAGGGCCAGCGGTGGCAGGCTAAAGCGGCCACTATCGTAGCTGGTAACGACGATGTTTTGGGTGATGCCGTTTTCGGTTTTTGCAGGCGTTCCCTTGTCCCACACTTCAAAATGCGGGAAGGAATCGGCAATGGAAAAACCTTGCTGAAGCGAATGCCCTGGCCAGGTGGCATGTAATGTTAGGGTATCTGGCTCGCCGGTGCGGATGGTGCTTTTGGAGGCAGTGATATTGATAGTTTGAGCAGTAAGACACCCAACCATTCCACCCCAAAAGAGGAGGAGTAAGAAGGCCCCTCTAAATCTCCCCCATCGGGGAAGACTTAAAAACCGTAGTATTTCGAAGTCTGTCTTAATCATTTTGTATTTACCGTATCACGGTTTTAATTTCCCCCAGTTGAGGGAGTTAGAGGGGGCCTCTTTCATACACATATATCTGTCCGTTTTGCAAAGCATACAGCCGATTGGCGTAAAACCGAAGCTTCTGCGCTGCTAAAATAGCCTTCGGCAAGGTTTGGTATTTGGGTTCCAGCCAATCGGGTTGCAAATACACCAGTCCGGCGCTATCGGTAGCCATAATGCCTTTGTCAACGCCTTCCAGATTTTTCAGGTTTTTAATGGGAACCAGCTTTTTGTAGGCTCCGTAATAATCCATGAGCAATAGCCCTTTGGTGCTGTCGTAAGCGTACAGGTATTTGTCAAAATCTTCGAGCCGACGGGGGCGTGGCGGATTGTCGAACAGTATCCGAAAGTCAGCCGACTCCTGCAAGGGTTTTCCGTTTTCATCTATCTTTTTGATCTTACTATCCAGTTCGTCGAATAGCCAGATGTTGTTGTCGTAGGAGTTAGTAATAGCGCTGCACTGCAAAATATCCGACTGCCGTAGGTCGATAGTATTTCGAACGTTCATCAGGCGGTCGAGCACTATGATGGTCATAAAATCTTTGTAGAACAAAAGGACTTTCAATGGATTGCTAGCATCTACGTAGCTCAATTCGCCATAGCGCCGCACATCGTTGTAAATGCCCACTGAATCGAAATTGCTATTCACCTTTTTCACCTGCTGGCTTTTATTTACTAGAAAAACATTGCCCAGATTGTCGGTGGTAAAATTGGTTATGTTTTCGCCGATGCTGTCGACGAGGCGATAGCTAGGTGCAGTTTGGGCTTGTGTGGAGCTAATTATAAAGAGTAACGCCCCAAATAGCACAAAACATTTGCATCGGCGTGTTACCTCACCCCTAGCCCCTCTCCAAAAGAGAGGGGAACCTGCCCCGAAGCAATAGTGACTTTGTTTATTTAATAATTTCATTCGTGTAGGCTTCAGTTTGAAGTGGTGTCATCACTGTCGCTTCTTACCTCAAAATAAACCTTCAAAACGTTTACTTTTACCTTTTAGATTTAATTTTCACAGTTTGGGTTAGAGGGAAGGCTACGGACAACAAACCGAAGACAACTAATAGCTTACAAACGGTGGTTCCGCACAAGTGAACCTGTGAACGAGTAAACAAGAGAACTTAATTACATGAACGAATTACATAAGCCTGTTATTGGCTTTACCAGCGGCGACCTCAACGGCATTGGCATTGAAATGATTATTAAAACCTTGGCCGATAGCCGCATTCTTGAACTTTGTTCCCCAGTGATATTTGCCAGCCAAAAGAGCATCAATTTTTACCGCAAGGTGCTGCCTGATATTAATTTTTCCTATCAGGGCTGCAAAGAGTTTGATAAGCTGAATGGCAAAGTGATCAACGTATTTAACTGCTGGGAAGAAGAAGTGCAGATTATACCTGGGGAACTAAATGCTGCCGGTGGCGAATATGCCCGTCGCAGCTTGTTAACCGCTGTTGGTGCCTTGAAAGAAGGCAACATAGATGCATTGGTAACCGGCCCGGTACACAAGAAAAACATTTATGGGCCCGACTTTGAATACACTGGCCATACACCTTACCTGAAAGCTGCTTTTGAAACAGACGACGTAGTAATGCTGATGGTGGCCGAAAATATGCGGGTAGGCCTGGTAACTGAACATGTGCCAATTGCACAGGTAGCACAGTACGTTACCAAAGAAGCTATTTTGAGCAAGTTAAAAATTATACAACAGTCGCTGATTAAAGATTTTGGAATTGACCGTCCGAAAATTGCAGTGCTGGGGCTAAATCCACATGCTGGTGATGAAGGACTGGTAGGTAGCGAAGAAGAAACGATTATTAAACCGGCTATTAAAGAAGCGAAAGAACGCAATGGTATCATGGCGTTTGGACCATATAGTGCGGATGCATTTTTTGCCCGTGGTAGCTACGCTCAGTTCGATGCGGTGCTGGCTATGTACCACGATCAGGGGATGATTCCGTTTAAGTCGCTGGCATTGGGCGAAGGCATTAATTACACGGCTGGTATCAGCGGCATCCGCACCTCTCCCGACCATGGTACGGCCTTCGATATTGCAGGCACTGGCCGGGCAGATCATGCCTCTTATTTAGCTGCTACGTTTGCCTGTATAGATATTTTAGAAAAGCGAAATTTATTTGCTGATAACCACGCTAACCCATTGAAGAAAATGAGCCATGTGGTCGTACGCAGAGGGGAAGATGAGATTTTGACGGAGGGATAAGTAAACTCGGTTTTATAAAAACAGAACAGGCCGTAGCAATTGCTATGGCCTGTATTTATTTTGAGGATTGCGTTTGGTGTGGAAGACGCTTTGAACAGTAACTCTTTGAATCTTTTCATCTATATAGTAGAGGATTTGATATGGGAACACATCGACGTTTACTTGTCTTATATCATTCTGTATTACGGGGTATCTATCAGGCTGCTTCATAATAACAGCCAACTTATTCTCAACTTCCTTTGTAAGTCGTTTTCCAAGACCATCCTGTTGCTCTTCATACCAGTTTATTGCTTCATTCAATTCTCTTTTTGCTCGAGGTGAGAAAGTAATTTCATACATGTACAGTCTCCTTTTCCTCTAGTCGCTTGTATATTTCAGCAAATACTTCTTCTTGTGTATGAGTCTTCATTTCACCCGATTCAATCTTTCTTCTTTCCTCTACCAGTTCTGCAACGAGCCCCTCATCATCCCACCACTTGTACTCATTTTCAATTTCTTCTTCCACTAGTGTATAAATAGCAGCTATTTTTTTTTCATCTGCTATCTTAATATATTCAGTTAATTTCTCCCGTAGTTCCTGTGCTTCCATTGCTTCTAAATTTTACTGTAAGATAAGAAGAATCACTATTTGAAATAACTGTCCGATACCCCTTTGTTGATGGTATACGTTTCGTAGGTAATCTCCACCCTACCCTTCTTGTTTTTCAATTTGTCAGTATCCGGTTTTTCGCCATCGTCAAATTCTAAGGTCACTCCCTTAGGCAGTTTATAGTCTTTGGTATTGAAGCTAAAAATCACTTTATCGGGCAAGGCATAATCAGCATATTTTCCATAGTTCATCTCCACATCATAGGTACCGTTCTCCCGGGTAGTGGTGGTTGCTTTTCGGATGAGTTGCTTGGCTACATCTACGTATAAAGTGGTAAGTACTACATCGCCGGTTTCGTTATTGGGCAACAGCTTAATTACTTTCACAGCAGTACCTGCTACGGTACTGGCGCCGGCATCTAACGCTACGTAATTATCATCTATCAGAATGCTTTGCAGGTTTACACTTACGCCGCCTTTGGGCATAATGGCGAAGCCTTTTTCCTTACTGATACGAAACTTATTGGGCTTCTTAAAAAACACATTTACTGTAGCTAACGGCACTTTTAAAAAAGCCACATCCGTCTTCATTTTACCGGTGGCCTGGTAGTCGGTTACCTTGTCAATCTTGGCCTTTACCTGCTTTACCAGTGCAGCGGCATCCTGTGCTTTTGAGGCAATGGCTAATAGTGAATAACAAAATGCTAATAGAGCGGTGCGAAATATTTTCATACTTGTGATTTTACTTGTTTTTTTTAACCTTGAATCTTTTGCACTTGAATTTTGTTCTTCTAACTTAAAATGTCTTTCCGCTTAAAGGCTATAAGCGAAACGCTAAAAAACAAGACAATATATCCCACCAAAATTCCGGCGGCTTTCAGCACTGCTTTCAGGCTATAAATACTGCCATCCAACGTACCGCCCCCGTCAGCAGTTTGGGTATTAAAAAACCCTTTCCAGCCAGTCATGTAGGATGTAAAAAGGTAAGGACTAATCCGGTTAAATAGGGGCATGTTCATAGTGGTGATAATGGTAAATACTAAGATGATACTCATGGTAGTAACGATGGGACCAATAGAGTTTTCGGCAAATACGCTGAGCATAAAAGATAGCGCTGCTACGGTGCTTAGTGCAATAAAGGCAAACCCAAAAGCGCAGAGGTAGCGCCAAAAAACATCGGCCTCACTAATCTGTACAATACCGAAACTTTTAGTGACCAGCAAATCGCTTGTGCCAAATACCCACATGCTTAGAAACAGGGCCAGCAGCGCCATCCAGATTAGCAGGCAAAGTGTGTAGGTAAGGCCTGCCAAAAACTTAGCGGTGATAATTCCTTCCCGACTTACCGGTTTGCTTACCAGCAGGCGCAGCGTACCAGCGTTAGCTTCTCCAGCAATTAAATCGCCAGTTACCAATGCTACTAGCAGCGGTATTTGCAGCAGCAACACATTTAGTATCTGAAAGCAAACGAAATAACCGTTCAGCACTTTATTAGTATCCATCGAAAAGCTGTCGGTTACAGATGCCAGGATGAGGTCGATCCAGGTTTTGCCATCGGCCTTTACACCAATTTGTATGAGCATTACTACTACTGCAATGGCCACAAAACCAATGTAAGTTCTTGGTTTGCAGAAAATTTTGTACAGCTCAATTTTGAAGAGTTCGAACATAAATGATGTGCTGATTTGCCAATGTGCTAATGTGCTGATACGAAGTGCAACAC
>CAXTDG010000378.1:0-5228 GCA_964242675.1 uncultured Chitinophagaceae bacterium | reverse complement strand
AGTTGGCAGGGAAAATGGCGTCTTCCGGCACAGCATCAATGCGTTTATCTGTCTCCTTTTCCAGCGTTTCAATCGCCTCAATTTCATCCCCGAAAAAGATGATCCGATAACCGTAATCTGCATAGGGCAGATTGATGTCAACGGTATCACCTTTCACCCGAAATGTACCACGGGTAAAATCACCTTGTGTACGGCTATACAAGCTATTGACCATAGCATGCAAAAACCCTTGCCTGCTAATAACCTGCCCTTGTGAAATACGGATAACACCATTCTCAAATTCTACCGGATTACCCATACCGTAAATGCAACTCACCGAAGCTACAATTACTATATCCCTTCGGCCACTTAGCAACTCACTGGTGGCTTGCAGGCGTAGTTTATCCAGCTCTTCATTAATGTTCAGGTCTTTCTCAATGTAGGTGTCGCTAACGGGGATATACGCCTCCGGTTGGTAGTAATCGTAGTAGCTTACAAAATAGCCAACTGCATTATCTGGAAAAAACTGTTTGAACTCGCCATATAATTGCGCCACCAGCGTTTTGTTGTGCGTTAATACCAGTGTAGGCCGCTGCACCTGCTGAATAACATTAGCCATGGTAAAGGTTTTACCGCTACCCGTTACGCCCAGTAATACTTGCTGGCGTTCGCCGTTATTTATCCCTTCTACCAGTTGCTTGATGGCTGTGGGTTGGTCTCCAGAAGGTTTGTAAGGAGATTGTAACTGAAAAGGCATAGAAAGAAAATTAGCAGATGAAACAATGTACAAATTAGCAATGACAGACCGATTAAAAAAACCGGTGTCAAGTAATAAAATGTAGCTTTTGAGAGAACTTTAAAGATACAAAAAGACCTACCAATTATAAGGTTGATTAGCAGGTCTTTTGTAAGAAATAACAGATTAAAAGAGAGATAGTTTGAACGTTTATCCGGCATCAAATTCGTTCTTCCAGCCGTCCGCTTTTAGCTTTAATATTTTGTCTTCAACACCTTCAATCATTTCTGTTTTATAAGCTTCTAGTTTACCTGAAACAACTGTATTGGAACTGCCAATAATTTGTGCGGCCAATATGCCTGCGTTCTTTGCTGCGTTAAGCGCCACCGTGGCTACGGGTACACCGTTTGGCATTTGCAAAATGGACAAAACTGAATCCCAGCCATCAATAGAATTGCTGGATTTAATAGGCACGCCAATAACAGGTAATGTAGTAATAGCTGCAACCATACCAGGTAAATGAGCCGCACCACCAGCTCCGGCAATAATTACTTTAATTCCTCGGCCTAATGCCTCTTTTGCATAGTTGAACATACGCTGTGGCGTACGATGGGCTGATACTACCGTAAGTTCATAACTCACTCCAAAATAATCCAGTATTTCTGCAGCCTGTTGCATAACTGGCAAGTCGCTATCACTGCCCATGATGATGCCTACCATTTTAATTCAGTTTGAAGTTTATGGGCCAAAGTTGCCGGATTATTTCTGGTTAGCAAATCTTATTCATTTGCCAGGCTACTCGTCACAAATTGTAGCGTTACTGCATCTACTTTCATGGTGTACTGAGCATCAATCAGTCGGGCTTGTGCTTCTATCAGGCTAAATTGAATTTCCCGCAACTCGACCTGTGTGATAGCTGCTCTCTTAAATCGTTCTGTACCAATAAATACATTCTCTTGTACCAGTTTTACATTTTCCTGTTCCAGTTCGTAGCGGCGACGAGCATTGTCGTATTCGTTATAAGCATTGGTCAGCGTAGCCCGGAGTTCGTTACGGATACTCTGCGTTTGTATCCGTTGATTTTTTAATTGCAAGTCATTTACCTGCAACTGCCTTTTTACTACACCACCATTGAATAAAGGAACACTTAGGGTAAAGCCCGCCTGTGGCCCTAAAGTTTGGTTGAGCAGCGTAAAACCAGCACTATTATTTACCCGTGAAAAACCTAATCCTGCACTTACACCTATTAAAGGGTAGCGGGCACTCTTAATCACTTTATATTGTTCAATCAATGCCCTTTCGCTGGCCTGTGATGAAAGGATACGATAGTTGTTGCTGTCCAGGTTCCGCAGTACTGTATCCCGCAAGGGAAGTTCTACCTGCTGCACGGTACTGTCTACTTTAAAATCAATAGAGGGATCTCGGGCTAGGAAAGCATTCAGCGTTGTTTTTGCTTGCTTGAGCTGGTTCTCCAAATCCAACACACTTGCCTGTTGTGCTTTCAAATCTATTGCTGCCTGCAGGTATTCATTCTTGGCGGTAGTGCCAATCTCAAAACGAGCTTTAGCCAGTTTTACCCGATCTTCAAAAAGCGAAATATTCTGATTAAGCGTAGCTATCTGCTGTTGCAACCGGGCTACGTTATAATAGGTACTGATGACATCAAATGCGGTTTGGTTGCTTTGTTGGCGCAGGTTCAGTTCACCTACCTGTTGCTCTTGTTCCAATTGGCGTTTCAGGTTGCGTACCCGAAATCCATTGAACAACACAAAATCAACCCCGGCACGACCAGTAAAATTGCGGGCTATCGAACCGTTCCGCTTGGTGGTGGTACCGTTGCTTAAGTTCTGGTTCAGGTTGGTAAGACTGTACGTATAACCAAAATCGGTACTGGCAGTTGGAATTTTACCAGCCAATGCCCAGCTATTGCTTACGGTAGCAATGGCTGCATCGGTTTGGCTCACCTGTAAATCAAAATTGTTTTTCAGTGCTGAATCTACCGCAGCAGCCAGCGTAAGCATGGGTTGTGCCTGTGAGCAGAAAGTGAATAGGAGAAAGCAAAAAAACAAAACAGTGCTTCTTATCTTCATTATAATCTTAATTATCGAGGCATTTTTGAGGAAGCAATAATATTTCAGTTAGTCGACATTCATGTTTATGGCAATAGTACATAAAGCATTATTTCGTGTAATTAACTATCGTTAACCGAAGGATTGAATCAGTAAGGCTTTGTGATTTACTTTTTGTTTATGTATAGCTTTTTCCTTTCTATGCTATAATTAGTACATCATTATTACTTTCATTTCTAAAAGTTGGGTTAAAAGGATAGGAGTCATCTCTTGTTTTGAACCAATAACCGGGTGTCATTTATAATAATTGAAGACCCGGGAAATTCTGATTTTTCTCATCAGCATCAAACATATTGTTAAAGCAGGTTTTAATAATAAAGGAAAACGGGGATAAACCTGTGGATAATGGTGAAAAAATTTTTTCCGTTTACGCTAACACCTTTACTTTTGCCGTCCATTTAAAAAAAGCGTAATGCCCACAATACAGCAACTAGTTAGAAAAGGAAGAGAAATTATCAAAACCAAGAGCAAAAGCCGTGCGTTGGATAGCTGTCCCCAACGCCGTGGTGTTTGTACCCGTG
Source organism: uncultured Chitinophagaceae bacterium (assembly GCA_964242675.1). Lineage (GTDB taxonomy): Bacteria > Bacteroidota > Bacteroidia > Chitinophagales > Chitinophagaceae > JAZKFT01. The sequence goes on along the minus strand of CAXTDG010000378.1, from coordinate 1,863 downwards.
TTTATACTACCACTCCCAAAAAACCAAACTCTGCACTGCGTAAAGTAGCTAAGGTTCGGTTGACTAATAAAATTGAAGTTATTGCTTACATCCCAGGTGAAGGTCACAATTTACAGGAACACTCCATCGTATTGATCCGTGGTGGTCGTGTGAAAGATTTGCCAGGTGTACGTTATCATATTGTACGTGGTAGTTTGGATACTGCCGGCGTAAAAGACCGCAAACAAAGCCGTAGTAAGTATGGTACTAAACGGGCTAAACCAGGTGCCGCTCCTGCTGCTCCTGCAAAAGGCGGTAAGAAAAAATAATTAACCCATTAATAGATTCGGTTTTCCGTTTTGACGGAAAATAAAAATAAAATAGCATGAGAAAAGCACAAGCTAAAAAACTTCCGCTGGCACCTGATCCACGTTATAATGATAAGCTGGTAACCCGCTTTGTAAACAACATTATGTGGGAAGGTAAAAAAAGTACAGCACTTACCATTTTCTACGATGCAGTAGAAAAAGTAGGTAAAATCACTAATGAAGATGGTTATGAAATCTGGCGTCGGGCCCTGCAGAATGTAACGCCTGCTGTAGAAGTACGTAGCCGCCGTATTGGTGGTGCTACTTTCCAGATTCCTGCTGAAGTTCGCCCTGACCGTAAAATTTCTTTAAGCATCAAATGGCTGGTACGTTTTAGCCGTGAACGCAATGGTCGCAGCATGGCTGATAAACTGGCTAACGAAATCGTTGCTGCCAGCAAAGGTGAAGGTGGTGCTTTCAAGAAAAAAGAAGATACGCATCGTATGGCCGAAGCCAACAAGGCTTTCAGTCACTTCAAAATATAAGTTTTATACTACGTTTTTTTTGGAGATCCCATCTGGTAACAGATGGGATTTTTTGTGTTTATACTATCCCTTTGGATGTGCCTTTTTATAAACTTCCTTTAGCCGCTCAATAGTGTTATGGGTATATACCTGCGTAGATGCCAGGCTGCTATGCCCCAATAGTTCTTTCACCGCATTCATTTCAGCACCATTATTCATTAAATGAGTAGCAAAAGTGTGGCGCAGAACATGCGGACTTTTCTTCTCAATTGTCGTTACTTGGGCTAGATATTTGGTAACAACTCCATATACCCATCGGGGTTGCAGTACTTTTCCACTGGCATCTACTAATATTACATCTTTCGCCGCTTCTGGTAGTTCCGTTTTCTTAAGATCCAGGTAAGATTTAATGGCTGCTGCCAGGTCTTTGCTGATGGGTAGAATTCTTTCCTTATTTCCTTTTCCTAAAATCTTCAGTTTACCGTTAAACACATCTGTATGGCCTGGCTTAAGCTGTATCAGTTCACTAAGCCGCATGCCGGTTTGGTAGAGCAGCATTAAAATCAAACGTTCGGTGCGGCCGGTCCAATCGTCGGGGAAAGTAATTTCATTAAACAGGCGATCTATATCTTTCTCGGTAATAAAGGCAGGTAGCCGCTTATGGATTTTTGGGGTAATAAGCGTAGTAGTAGGATCGGTAGTGATGGAACCTTGCCGTAAGTGAAACTTAAAAAAGGATTTAAGCGTAGAAATTTTTCGATTCAGGCTTTTCGCCGTCATACCGCCTTCTTTCAAAGCCGCTAACCAGGTACGGATGTAGATAGTTTTAATATCGCCGAGTGCTGTTTCACCGTAATCTTCATTCAAAAAAAGGAAAAATTGCTCCAGATCATCCTTATAGGCCCTTACTGTGTGCTGGCTATAGCGTTTTTCGAACTGGATATAATTGATAAAGGACTGAATGAGCATCTATAAAAATAAGGAGAAAGAAAACAGTAAAGGGCAAGAACAAAAGGCAATTAGCAACGCATTTTACAGTTGCTCATTATTAC
>CAXTDG010000377.1:0-5250 GCA_964242675.1 uncultured Chitinophagaceae bacterium | reverse complement strand
TGAACGTTTTGCCGGCGCCAAAGTCTGGCGGGTTGGCTCCACTGCCGTCGGGGTTCACCCCCCACGTGCCTAACACATGTAACGCTCCACTGGACTTAGAATAATAGGTTTGAGTACAGGCAATAGCGTAATCATTATTAGTACCAGCAGTTACTCCACTAGGTGGATTTCCTACAACTATTGGAGCAGGGCTGAATCCGCTTAATAAAAAGTTACCGGTTAAGGCATAATCAAATCCGCCTAAACTGTTATTTAAACCAAGTGAAGCTGGATTGATATTGAAGCAGTAAGAAGTGCCGCTAGTAAGAACCCCGCTTGTTAAAGTGGTAACTAACGCACCAGCTTGATAGATAGCTAAACTGATATTAATGCTACCAGTTGCAGAATTAGAGGAAGGAAGAGTGTAATCCGCACAAATTTGTCCTGTGCCACAGGTACTGGTAGTAGCTGTATTAAGTGAAATAGAACCAGAGCCGATAAGAATAGGAACATTTGAACAGTTAGCAGAAGAAATATTATCTATATAAGCATATCCAAAATGACCACCAAGATTACAGTCCTTGGTTTCAAAAACGATAACTACTTTCTTCCCAACATGTGCTGACAGATTTATCTGGGCTAAACTCCAATCTCTATATGCAATAGCTCCAGAGTAAGCTGACTGAAAAAAGGGATTACTTGCATTTGAAACTACTACATTACTACCATTGCCTAAGTTACAAACATTTGTCAGTTCTAAACCGGTTGCACAATCATAAGCCCTTACACTAAAGGCTGGCTGATCGTTGTAAACATGGCCCGGATCTTCAAAAACAACAGCGTAATAAAAATTTAAAATAGTTTCATTAGCACCAACGGTAATAGTTTTTGCAAGTACTTCTGTTCCATTACCATTTACTGCATTACCTAAACGTAAAGCTTTTGTACCGCCATTTGCTGCAACTTGTGGAATAGTTACATAGGGATCATTACCATCCGTCTTATTTACAATCGTTTGGTGAGCATCAGCACTAGATATTGAGCCAGCCCCATAACCATATGTTAGTGAGTAAGGATTAGGAAGTACGCCCGAGTAGTCAAATCCATAAGCACCAGTCCATTGTGTTTGGTCTAAACCTGACTCAAAATCGCCATTGGCACAATAGGTTCTTAAATTTGCACAATAAGTGTCCTGCACAGCTTGCGTAGCTGCATTAGTATTTGCATTTGTGTATACATGTGCATTTATACGTGCAAATTCCTGAAAGCTGATTTCAGGGTGCGGTATATGCCTATAGGCAGCCATTAACTGAGCTGTTGCTGTTTGCGATGTTCTTTGCGCCATCAATGAACTAATAGAACATAAGAATACCATAAAAAGAACAATTTTTATGGTAGCAGTTAGTTTGTTTCTAAACAAAAAATGTAATGAAAGGGATTGGTACATAATACTTGTTTTAAGGGATAAGAAGTGATACTATTATAGAGATTGTAAGACGCTTAATAGATTATATAAAGAGGTTCAATAAGCACTCGTTTTATTTGGTTTATATTAAAATAAAATAAACAACATGGTGCTTTAAACTGCACATGGTATATAAAATTTGATACGAAAACAACATTATCTCAAATGAAAATGGAGGTAAAAAAGTGAAATGCTAATATTAAAAGCAAGCCGAGGCAAAACAATCTACTTACATAACTATATTTATTATGTAGATGACAAAATCAATATTTTAAACCTTGATTAATGGCTCTAAAATCGAATATATATAGGTATGATGCTATAAATTTTGTTGCAACTTTTACTAAAAATTTTTGAACATAAAAGGGTTAAGAAATAGGGAATACCCTTTTCTCTCATTGAAATGATTGAACTATAGAATACTTGTTTTAATTCAGTACTGGCAACACTATTTTACTGCCTTCGTGATAGAGCATCACTTTTATGGACTGAAAATCTTTTTCTTCCGCATCTGGTATTCGCATAAATTTTTGAGGGTTGCGATCTACTATAGGGAACCAACTACTTTGCACCTGCACCATAATGCAATGCCCTTTTAAGAAGGTATGGGAGGCATCATTTAGATCAAACTGGACGGTGGTTTTTTTGCCGGGCACAAAGCCTTCCGGCTTTTCAAAGCTGTTGCGAAACTTGCCCCGGAACACTTCGGCCCTTACAAGCCGCTGCAAACCGCTGGTTTTACTATCGGCTGAATTGGTGATACCACTATCCGGTACAACGTCAATTACTTTCACAACAAAATCTGCATCCAGCAAGGTTTTAGTATCGCCGTTTACTGCCTCCAGTGCTACTTGCAAAGTAGCATGAATGCGTCCGGCAATAGTTGTATTTTCTTGTAATGGTTCGCTTGTGTAACTCAGCACATCGCTTCTCTTAGCAGCAAACTTTTGATCGTCCGCTAGGTACTCGTTGCGGCGACCACCTGCAACACCAGCAATGTAAGAAACTGGTTTAGCAGGGTCGCTGATATAGGTATCGCTACCAGCATCTTGTTTCATTGTTAGCTGGCTATTAGTATTTAAATAATAAGACTGCGTATTTGTATTGGCAGGTGGCCATTGGGCAAACTGCCTCCATTCATTAGTACCAGTAAAAAACACGATTGCTTCAGGCAGGTTGGCACCTTTGTCTTTAAGATAAAAGTTGAAGAAATCTGCTTCCCATTTCTGGTAATCTGTATTCAGGTTTTTGCCAAAATTGTACTGACCAAATTTCGTCCATTCGCCACGGGCCCATGCACCGTGGCTCCAAGGGCCCAACACTATCTGACATTTATTTTGCGGGTTCTGTTTTTCGATGGCTTCATAGGTACGCTGGGCACCAAACATGTCTTCTGCGTCAAACATTCCACCCACAACAAGTACGGCAGGCTTGATATTTTTCAGATGCGTACGAATGTTGCGGGCCTTCCAGTAATTGTCGTAGGTATCATGTTGCAGGTACTCGTTCCATATTTTTACTTTATGGTTATAGAGGTCGGCATTCTGCGTATTTTTAAGTGGACCTAATTTCAAATAATATTGATAAGGCTCTTCATTTTTACCCTTAAAGGCAGCATCATAATCGGTGCTATCTGCACTACGTTCGCCCCCAAAATAGTTCATGAAACTAAAGTTGTCGAGCAGGAAAAATGCACCGTTGTGGTTGGCATCATCTCCCATAAATTCGTCTGTTACCGGTGCCTGTGGCGACACGGCTTTTAAAGCAGGATGGGCATCGGGCAAAGCAGCAGTAGCATAAAAGCCGGGGTAAGAAATGCCATAGAGCCCTACCCTACCATTGTTGTTCTTTATGTTTTTCAGCAACCAGTCAACGGTATCGTAGGTATCACTGCTTTCATCTGTTTGGCCCTTTTTCTTTTTGTCAATGGCGGGTGTCATTTCTTCGAAAGAGCCACCGCTTTTGTAGCGGCCTCGTACATCCTGATACACAAAAATGTATTTCTCTTTTTGCAATTGGCTGTTTGGCCCTAAACGCCGGGGAAAAGCATCCAATCCATAGGGCTCGCAGCCGTAAGGGGTGCGTTGCATCAAAAATGGATATAGGGTGCCAGCAGATGCATCTTTGGGAATGTAAATAGCAGTAAACAGTTTTACACCGTCCCGCATGGGTATGTACGCTTCTTGTTTGGTGAAGTCGTTTTTGAGATTACTAGGTAATGGCTGAGCCGTGGTTTGAGATTGACAAGAAATAAAAAGGACAACAGAGAAAAGAGCGTAAAAATATTTCATGAAATGACAGTTGCTGAGACAGCAGTAAAAGTAGCCTTATTGATTAGAAGACTGAACTACAGCAGCCCAATAGTAGCACTAACCTTGAATGGTGCCAACGCCGCATGAGCTTAATGGATAGATAACTGCTTGGCCCAAATAGAAAATAGTAAAAAGAATGCCACCTGTGATGGGAAAACCAGCAAAGATGAATCAGTTGTTGTATTAAGCTTGCAACAGTTTTTCTGCAGCCTGTTTGCCACTTTCCAAAGCGGCTTCTACGGTGCCGGGGTGTTTACCGTCGTAAATGGCTTCGCCAGCAAAATACAATCGATCATTTACAGGCTGCATCGCTGTTTTAAGTGCTTCGACGGTATCGATGGTGCTAAAGCTGTAAGCGCCTGCGGCAAATAGGTCAGTCGTCCAGTTAAAGACCTCCCAACTCAATAGCGTTTCCTCCAGTTGATCAACGGATTTATCGAAAATAGTAGATAGGGATTGCATGGCCATCTGGTAAAAATCGTCCCGGCTAGCATGGTGATACTCCTGGGCAGCAGGGCCTGCCAGCCATCCGGTGAGCAGGCCATTGTGCAGGGATAGCTGCGTCCACCAGGTGGGGATGGGCTGGTCGCAAAATATGAATCCCAGATCATTAGAAATACCCTCCCAAAAAGGTTCCTGGAATTGCACGGCTATTTTAATGACGCTGCCGTAACCCATTTTTTTAAAAGCTTCCAAATGGAGCTGCACCTCCGGTGAAAAACGGATAGCATTGGGAGCACCGGCTGGTAATTGTAAAATTCCCAGCGAAGTGGTAATAATAGCCTTAGCAGCAGAAAAATGGCGACCATCTGCACTCCAGGCCGTTACGCCATTCTCAGTTGTTTCAATATGGTTGATGCGGCATCCTGTAATAATTTCGCCACCTTGTACCTGTACTTTTTTAGCAAGATGGTCGGTAATTCTACTATAGCCACTGGGAATGCGGTATTGCTCTTCTTCTTCCGCACTCCATTCATCCCGCAGGGCAAATGTGCTGGCAGTAAAAACATCAGCCAGGTCGAAACCTTCGGCAAAGCGCTGAACGCTCTGGCGAACGGTTGCATACTTTTCATCAGCAAAATACTGGTATAGAAAATCGGCTACCGTAACGTCTTCTTTCAATTCCTTCATGCGTTGCATCACTTCATACCAATCTTCCGTTTCTTCCTCCCGCTTTTTCCATTGGTCGTCTTTCTTTTGCCACATTCCTCCGCTGGCTGGTACGTAGCTTATACCTGCCTCTTCAATGAGTTGAAAAGAAATGGGCAGATGGCCGTGGACGAACTCGGCCCCGGTTTCAACCGGCACAGTAAAGCCAGCAGGTTGAATAGTATGAATACGGCCGCCAATACGATTGGCGGCTTCCAATACCTGTACTTTTTTACCTGCTGCTGATAAAATTTTTGCTGCCATTAATCCGGCGGCACCAGCCCCTATAATAATACAATCCATTAGTGAATAGTCAATAGTGAATGATGAATGAATAACGTGAGG
>CAXTDG010000376.1:4494-5263 GCA_964242675.1 uncultured Chitinophagaceae bacterium | reverse complement strand
GACACCGATAACTACTGGCAGAACCATTATCAGTTATTTCTCAACCAGCAATTAGGCCGCAACTGGAGTCTTAATACGGCTGTTTTTCTTACCACCGGCAAAGGCTATTACGAGCAGTATAAAGCAGATCGGTCGTTGAGCGACTACGGTATTGCTCCATTTTACAACCTAACCGATACCGTTTTGCGAACTGACCTGGTACGCCGCTTATGGCTGAAAAATGACTTCTTTGGGCAGATTTTTTCTTTTCAGCAAAAAGGGGCAAAGCACCAGTTTACGCTGGGCGGTGGTGCAAATCGTTATGTTGGCGATCACTACGGCGAAGTAATCTGGACAAAAGCTCGTCCACTGACTTTCAATAAATACTATAACAATTTTGCAAACAAGACCGACGTAAACGTATATGCCAAATGGCAGCAGCAGGTAGGAAAATACATTGACCTGTTTGGCGACTTGCAATACCGCTTTGTGCATTACAATGTGGATGGCTCCCGTAGTAACCCCGGTTTAAAGGTGGATACGAATTATCATTTCCTCAATCCTAAAGTGGGTATTAGCTACAGAAAGGGTAACTGGAGCGGCTTTGCTAGCTATGCGCTAGCCAATAAAGAACCCAACCGCACTGACTTTGAAGGAGCGCTGGCTACCGTTACGCCTAAGCCGGAGCAACTGCATGATTTCGAGTTGAATGTACGCCGCAGCAATATTATTACCGGGCTTACGGTTGGCCTTACCGGCTACTACATGCTATACAAAAATCAACTAGTGT
>CAXTDG010000376.1:0-4484 GCA_964242675.1 uncultured Chitinophagaceae bacterium | reverse complement strand
CACCCGTGTTAATATACCCAACAGCTATCGGGCCGGTATAGAAGCAGAAGCAGCTTATCAATCCCGCTACTGGAATGCGGCTTACAGCCTGGGCCTTAGCAAAAACAAAGTGAAAAACTTTACAGAATATACCGACGATTACGACAATGGTGGCCAGCAAACAATTGACCGGGGCACTGCTAACATTGCTTTTTCTCCGGCTATTGTACAAAACCTTACGGTGAATGTGCTGCCAGTGAAAAACCTGGAACTTACCTGGCTGGGCAAGCATGTTGGACGGCAACACCTAGATAATACAGGAGACAAAGGCCGCAGCTTGGATCCGTTTATGGTAAATGATGTACGGGCATCTTACACGCTGCGGAAGGTTTTTGTAAAAGAAATTCGTTTTGTTTTCCAGGTAAATAATGTGTTTAACCACCTGTACGAGCCCAATGGTTACACGTATAGCTACATCTCCGGAGGTAAATATGCCTACGAAAATTATTACTTCCCTATGGCAGGCATCAACTACCTGGCGGCCATCAATATTTCATTCTAAGAAGGTTTTCGGCACGAATATTACAGCCGTGTTTGTTAATCGTTTTTAACTAAACAAACCTTCAAGATGAAAAGAATTTTCGCTTTATGCCTGGTACTGGCCATGGCTGTAACTACGGGTAACGCTGCCTTTACCGAAAGCAAGACAGAGAAAAAAGAAAACTATGGAGCTTTCAAAAATGCTGAGACAAAAGCAGCGGCTGAGATTTTTGTAAAAATGAGCCGTCATGATTATGAGCAGCTAACTGGTAAGCACCTGTCGCTGGTAGAAAGAGCAGCCTTTAAGATACAGCAAAAGCGGATGAAGAAAGAACTGCAACGGGCTACAGAAGGCAGTACCGAATCTAAATTAATCGGGTTTATTGCAGGTTTTGCCTTATTCTTAATTGGTGTTTTGTTAGTGTATCTATTAAGCGACGATCCTACCATGCGTACCTGGTCTCTTATCGGTGCTTTGGTTTCACTATTATGGTTAGGGGTTCTTATCTTTTAAATAAATTTTTAGAAAGCAATGGAGAAATAACTCTGTTGCTTTCTTTTTTTATAAGCATTTCTTACAGAGGTTTTTGTACTTAAACTGGATTTTTATGAAGAGAATTATTACGCTGATTACTGCATTTGTACTGCTGATTACTACTCAGTCGTTTGCTGCTTTTACTGAAAGCAAAACGGAACAAAAAGAAGCCTATGGCGCTTTTAAAAATGCTGAGACAAAAGCGGCTGCAGAAGTATTTGCAAACATGAGCCGTAAAGACTATGAGCAGCTTACCGGTAAGCACTTGAACCTTATGGAGCGGCTGGCTTTTAAAGTAACTCAGAAAAAAGTGAAACAGCAGTTGATTGCAACACAGCAAACATTTGGTTTCAATATTGGCGGGTTTATGCTGGGCCTATTGCTGATACCTATTGGTGTACTATTAGCCTACGCTTTTTCTTCGGATACCAACGTTCGCAAATGGGCCTGGATTGGCGCTGTTATCAGCCTGATTGTTATTTTAATCATCGCCCTATAAGTATTGACTACTTTAATTCATGAGGCCTTCCTGCATTGCAGGGAGGCTTTTTGTTTATAGGGATTGTTTCTGCAATACGCATTGGCAACGACGGATTATATAAAATGTAAAAAACATTTTATATTGGCTAATTAAAACCTTCCCTTAAAATGAAAATTATCATTGCCATCACCTGCCTGTTACTATTATTATCAGGTACCACAAAAGCTGCATTTACCGAAAAAGAAACAACTGTAGCTAATGCAGAACAGTCGCAGCTCATCAATCAGCTTTCTGCATTAGCCAATCTAAGTCGTAAAGACTACGAACAGCTTACTGGTCGCCATTTAAGTTTAGTAGAACGAATTTCTTATCACCTAGAAATGAAACATCTTAGAAATGAACTGAAAAAGACCGATGCCACAGCTTCTTTGCAGCAGAGGTTATTCGATAACTATTTATCTCCCAAAAAGGGGCAGGGTGCAAGAACATTTCTTGCCATTATTATTGTATTGATATTATTGTTCCTGATCCTCATTTTAGCACTTCTTGGCAAGGGGCATTAGTAAGAAGGTTAACATTAACTGGCGTATTTCATTACTAAAAGAAAATAGTAACGGTTGTCTTTCCTTTAAAAATCATAAACCTTTCATTCCATCGTTCTAATTGCGGAATTTTACCGTATTGTTTCGCATCTACCTAATACTAACTGCCTGCTGTTGCTGTGTGGCCGCCCTATGGGGTCAGCCCACCAACTTGAGCAACTTGCGTAGCAAGAAATTACTACTGTACCGACAGGCGCAGGTATTTGATACACTGAGTATTGTTCCCGGTTCCTTTTCGGTAAAAGGGAATGGCGCTAACCAGTATTTCCTCAACGATGCTGATGCCACTATTTCCTGGTTTGGTACTTACCCAACGGATAGTATAGAAATTCACTACCGGGTTTTTCCTTTTCGCTTGCCCACAGTTAGTCGTCGGTTTTCGTTTGATTCGGTGGGCAACAAGTTTGTGGGTACGCCTAACCGGCGAACAACACGGGGCAAAGCGGAAAATAGCATTGTGGATTTTGGCAACCTTACTTATAGTGGTAGCCTGGGCCGCAGCCTTAGCTTTGGTAATTCGCAGGATGCGGTGGTAAATTCCAGCTTCAACCTGCAAATAAGTGGAATGCTGGCCGACAGTATACAAGTGGCAGCCGCCATTACCGATAATAATATTCCTATACAGCCCGATGGTACTACGCAGCAGCTTAACGAGTTTGACCGCATCTGGCTACAGTTTAAAAAGCGGGGCTGGGAAGTGAACCTGGGCGATATTGACCTGCGGCAAACGCAGTTTTATTTCCTCAATTTTTATAAGCGCCTGCAGGGTATTTCTTTTTCTACGGAAAATAAACTGCTGCCCAACGTGACTAACCGCCTGACGGCCACCGGTGCCGTAGCCAAGGGGAAATTTACCCGCAATATTTTCCAGGGGCTGGAAGGTAACCAGGGGCCATACCGGCTGACCGGTGCCAACAACGAACTGTTTTTTGTGGTGCTGGCCAATACCGAACGGGTATTTATTGATGGCGTACTAATGCAGCGGGGCGAAGACCAGGATTATGTAATTGATTACAACACGGCCGAGTTAACGTTTACGCCCCGGCAAATGATAACCAAAGATAAACGCATACAAATAGAATTTGAGTACGCCGACCGCAACTACCTCAACTACATGATATATGCTGGCAACGAGGCGCAGATTGGTAAAAAATGGAAGATAAGTTTTGGTGCCTACTCCAACAGCGATAGTAAAAATGCTACCATCAACCAAACGCTGGACAATCCTCAAAAGCAGTTCCTCAACCGTCTGGGCGATAGTGTGCAGCGGGCTTATTACCCAACGGCTTACTTGGATACTTTTAGCACCGGCAAAATTTTGTATGAACAAATAGATACCGTGGTGAGCAGCGTTCGCTACCGGGTGTACCGCTACAGTGCTACGGCACAGCCAACGCTGTACAACCTGTCTTTTACCAACGTAGGTGCTGGTAGTGGCAATTACAACATTGCCCTGGATGCTGCCAACGGAAAAGTGTACCAGTGGGTAGCACCCGTAAATGGATTGGCCCAGGGTAGCTACGAACCGGTGAGCCTGCTGGTAACGCCCAAAACGCAGCAGGTAGCCACGGTAAAAAGCATTTACGCTTTTACACCCAATACACAATTGCTAACGGAGGCAGGCTTTAGTAAATATGACATCAATACTTTTTCTGAAAGAGATAAGGGCAATGATAATGGAACGGCCTTGCGGGTTTTGCTGAATGATAGCCGCAACCAGCGTTTACTGGGTAAGCCAATGAATATAAGTAGCACTGCTGGCTACGAACGGGTCAGCGAAACTTTCCGCCCGTTGGAACGGTTGCGTACGGTGGAATTTCTACGGGATTGGGGTCTGCCATTTAATACCGGCGCTGCCACCGAGCAGTTGCCCACCGCCAACCTGCGGCTGAAGGATGAAAAGGAAAATTACTTTGAGCTTTCTTACCTGGGCTATTTGCGAAGCGATGGCTACACCGGCCACCGCCAAACCGTTGTACATCGGCAGGCTTGGAAGGGCTGGAACCTGAACGACCAGGTAATGTACACCAGCATTAATACCAGTACTGACAAGGGTTTTCTGCTACGGCCTTATATCAACCTGACCAAAACATTTACCCAGCTTCGCAATTACAACCTGGGTGCTACTTTCAGTATGGATCATAACCAGTTGCGTAGCAGGATTGATAATGTAATTAGCCCCATCAGTTTTTCTTTTACCGACTTAACTACGTTTATCAGAAGCAACCAGGCTAAGGAAAATCGCTGGAGCCTTACGTACTATTCCCGTACTACCCGCCTGCCGGTTGAAAAAGCATTTCTGCCATCGGATATCAGCCACAATTTTACCGGCTTGGTAGAGTTATTG
>CAXTDG010000375.1:0-5269 GCA_964242675.1 uncultured Chitinophagaceae bacterium | reverse complement strand
TGTATTTAGCGTAATGCGAAAGGATTTTGCCCCGTTTGGTAACTACGCCCAGTGTAGTGCCATAGGTGCCGTCGCCAATAAGGCCATAGTAGCGTTTGGTGGCATAATGAATCCAGGCATTTACATTGGACAGCAGGGCATTGTTTACCGCATCTGCAAAGCTGAATGCATCGATTGACCAGTTAAAATCCCGGGCAGGCGTTCCGTTCCAGTTAATGAGATATTCTGACATCCAAAGTTCTTTACCCTGAGCTTGCAGGTTTTTAAAAGTTGTTCCAATTCCGCCATACTGATGACCGCCATATATCTCGAATTTGGGCAGCACATCCGGTGCATTTAAAGCGGTGGCGTAAGCATCCGACATACCCACCGTTTCAGGTGCTATCACCGGGCAGGTAATGGAATCTGAATTTTCTTTTAAGAACTTCGTTATTTGAGCAGCCGTCCAAAAACATCCGGCATAATCTACCTTAAAGTCGGGTTCATTTTGTAGGGATACGGCATCCAGTTCTACTCCATTATTTCGGAGCAGTACCACAAAATTGTTGAGGTATCGGGCATAGTCGCCATAGTTCTCTGGTTTTAGGTACACCTCTTTCTTAATGCCGCTACTATCGTACTGCGAACCAATTACATTTTGCGTTTTCCATTCGGTGGGCATAGACCAGGGCGATGCAAACAGTTTTATGCCTAGGCTTTTTGCCAGTTGTGCGGTAGCCACCACTTGTGCCCAGTTAGTTTCCCCGGTAGGAATGTACATCCGCATCATATTGTAGCCGGCTTCACTGACCGCTCCCCACATTTGCTGAATTTCGGCAGTCGTCATGTAATTATAGCCAAACTGAGGACTATTTACAAAGCCACCGAAACCCGTTATTTTCTGAAAAGGAACGTTTTTATTCACCTTTACAGATGCAATTTTTACTTGCCCGAAAAGAGCATATTGAAATCCGGTTGTCAGGATTAGCAGTAGGGCAAGTGATAGCTGCCTGAGTAAACTTTTTTTCATTTGGTAAGCTTTATTTTGTTAGTAGATTGAAGCCATTAATACCGGAGTTGTAACTAATGCATTGGTGCAATCGGATAGCATCGGTGTAATTCGAACGGCAGGCTTTACGAGGAAGAATACAAAATGTAATCGATTGCATAGTTAATGAAAAGCTGGTTTGGTATCTGTAAAACAGAACATTTTCTTTTTCTATATCAGTACATCTAACAAGGCAATTGAGGAGGCCGAAAGGTTTCAGCAGTAAATTTTACCAGTAGCTGGGTTGACTGTTGGGCGGAGCGGTAAAACTTAGTTTTGAAGCATTTGTTTCCGCACTTCGTTGGCCAGGTTTTTAGCAGCAGTTACAGTCAGCGGCATATCCTTCGAAGAATAAGAGGGCCAACAGTTTCATAGCTTATGTAACTGGCACCGGTTCAATTACTTGCCAGATTAGTAATATCCGTTTTGGCAGTAAGCACAACAATCCTATACACGAACGATAATTAGCAAATCCGGATACCCTATCATTTTCTACCTGTGATGGGTATAAATCACCTACCTATTTTTCGTTATAAACTGCATCGTATTTAAATAAAAAGCATTTTTCTGTTTTGGAAAACGCAGGTAAATATCGTGCTGACCAGATACTGAGGAAATGGTAGCAGAAAAGGTGTGATAGCTGTTAGTATTACCGGTAGGTTTTATATTGATCGTTGACAACAGCTTCCCTTTTCCTTCAATATCATCCATCCATACTTCAAGGTTTCCACCAGATACCGCCGCCGCCGAAACTTCTACTACACCACTCTTTTTTATAGAACCTAAATCAACTCCGCCCAGCATTAGCCACCCTCCATAGCGAGTTGTATTGGTAACTATTTTTCCTGTTGGCGTTGTTATTTTTTCCACGCCAAAGAAATTATTATAGCCTGCTACCGGTAGTTGTGCGTACCCATCTTTATACAAAAATAAATCGAAATCTGCCCTTTTACCCTCGGCGAACAGGCCAATACTGGTACCTACCCAACGGTTGAAGTCAGGCTGAGCTTTATCCATGTTTTTAGCACTTATCAATTGTCCTACCGGTTTCCAGCTCAGCCCGTCGGCACTATAGTAGCCATATAGATCGTGTTCTTTACGTTCCAGTTTCAGCCACAGAATTTTGCCAATACTATTATCAACCTCGTAAGTAGTATTACCCATGCTAAACACTACCTTCTTTCCATTTGCATAACCGGCGTACAGTTTTACTGTTACGGTTTCATTGCCATTGGTCAGATAAATACCTGCCTGCTCTCCTGTATTGGCAGCGTCCATATCTACTTTGGTAACCAGGGTATAATAATGACCACCTTCCTTCTGCAACAGATGTGCCTGGCTTGTATCTGGCAAAAGGCTTACCCAACCTGTTCTTTTGGTAAACGAATATTTTTTAGCAGCGGCCGGATTCAAAAAATGCCAGGACAGCTTTAATGCACTACCGTCGAAGTAGTCGGAACGAGGCAATACCCAGGGCATACCAGTATTGGGTAAATTGGGCCGGGCAACTGGTGCTGTAGTGGGTGGATTTCCCCAGGGACGACCATTATCATCCCAGTCTATTTTGTGCAACAAACTCTGACGGCCCTGTCCACTCCAGTCGTCTCCGCTTATCTTATCATAGCTCTGTGCAATGGCCCACCAGCTACCATCTTGTAAATGAAATGGAGCTGACATGTGGTTAGAAACCCGATACCCGGTATTAGGGTCGGTAATAGGCGAGAAGAAGTTTCCTAATGCTTCCCATTTAGTAGAATCGGCGGTAAGACTTTGTGTACGATATACAAACTGTCCGCCTGCTACGTCCCTTGCAAAAGTGTAATAATACCAGTCACTACGCTTAAACATAACCGGACCTTCTGCCCAGCTATATCTTCCGTTAGCATTGATCCAATCTATATTGATGGCTTCGTCGGTTAAGTGACCATCCTGACCGATTTTCTGAATACGATTGACCGGCTTACCTGCTTTGGTAAGCATATATGGTGTACCATCATCGTCCACAAATACCGAATTATCGTATCCGATTGGGCCTGTGCTGGCATTCGTTTTTACTTTAACCGGTTGAGACCATGGACCATTGGGGGAATTAGCTTTACTAAAGTATTGTCCGCCGCCGTTTCCGTTAGAAAAATACATCCAGTAGGTACCATAGAAATAAGTAATAGCTCCCTGCCAAATGCCTGCACCAGGTTTTCCACTTTTTAGTTCGGCCCAATCAGCTGGTACTACCCGACCGATTTCCTGCCAGTGTACCAAATCTTTAGAGTGCAAAATGGGTAAGTAAGGTGTAAAGTGAAAGGAAGAACCGCACATATAAAAATCATCTCCCACCTTCAGCATAGTTGGGTCGGGGTGGTCGCCGCCTAAAATCGGGTTTAAATACGTTTTTACTTGTGTATAATAAACACTGGAATCGAAGTCGCTATCACTTTCGATTTTCTCCTCTACTAAATTAGATACCGTTTGACACATTAGGCTGGTAATGGAAGAACCAACAAGTAGGCATATAGCTAAAAACAATCGGATAGGCATACTGAAATTCTTTTCGTAGAAACGATATAAAATTAAAGTAGGCTATACTTTACAGGTGGTTCATTTGTGGAAATGAAGGGTAGAGATGTTTAGGTTATTATGTACGACTGGTTTCCAGTCCGTTGTTTGCCCAAAACCTGTTTTGAAATAGTTGCTTTTTAGCCAGTGAGAAATAGGTACAAGTAAGTAAAAAGGATGATTGTAAACCCTTACGGAGAGTGCTATAAAAAATTATGAGCAGGATGTTGAAAACAAAAAAGCCCCAAAATCAACGATTTAGGGGCTTTTGATGCAATTTGGTTTGACTATCAGCGGAAAAGGAGGGATTTGAACCCACCATATAACTTGTTAAAAATCAATAAATTGCAATTCCTTTATCTTCCTACTACATGAATCACGCACATTGCAAGTTTCTGTAGATCGTTGTTACCTCAAATATATGAATTGGTAGGCAATTAATAGCTATTCAGCATGGGTTCTTTCTGTTTTTAAAGATCATATAAATGAGTAGTCAAAGCATTTCTATTTAGTTGTTTAGCTATTACTGAAATTCATCCGCATTGTGTTTTCGTAGTTCTATAAATATGTGTTGACTGATATTCTAAGTGTCACAATCTATATGCTACTGTTTCACTTCATAACGTAACATTTTATTGCTTTCAACTTGTTCCCTTTTAAATGCTATTGAGTCTTTTATTTAATAAGGGCCCTTTAAGCTAATTAAAGTGCCATATTTATCATACTCACGATTTCCACATTTTTTCTCCCGAATTTCCTATTCCTTGTTTTTTAGGCACCTGTTCTTTGCTCCTGATGAGTATGAAGTGAGCTATCGTATTTCGAAAGCGTAATCAATTGAATCTATATATCGAGGCTATTTAGTATTTTAACGAAAAGACCTTCAGGGGTCAAAAGCTATTCGATGCTCAAAATACTAACTGCTGCAATTGTATTATCTATCGCTGTGCATTCTTCATTTGCCCAGCGTTCGCTGCCGCTCATCAAGGCTACTTCCAAGAGCGTTGACATCCGGGATAAAGGCGTACGAAGAAAGAATGCCTGGACGATTGTACAGGAAGCCAAACCGGATGTGTACACCACTTCTTCTAAGAACGAAAAAGTAACTTTCTATACGGACCTGGATTCTATTTCTTTCACCGTTGTACCGAACGGCGTTTACAACTTTGTTATCCTGCTAAACGGCAAGGATACGGCCCTGACACAGATCAAATACGAACCCAGCAAGCTGGACATTTTAAAAGGCGCAGCAGCCTACAATGGGAGGGATCAGCGACCTCACCTACCAGGATAAAAATGATAGCAATCTGGTTGCTTTGAGAAAGGGGTTGAACCTGGATTCCATTGCTGGTACCGGCACCGAAACGCTGAAGATTTTGAACCTATTACACTGGATACACAATTTGATTCCGCATGATGGTAACCATGAGAATCCAACCGTCAAGAATGCGATGAGTTTAGTCAGGACCTGCAAGGCAGAAAATAGGGGACTAAATTGCCGGGGCCTGGCCACTGTACTCAATGAGTGTTACCTGTCTTTGGGCATCCCTTCCCGCTATGCTACCTGTATGCCGAAAGACTCCGTGTTTGACGACTGTCATGTGATCAACCTGATCTACTCCAGCGAACGAAAAAAATGGATCTGGATCGACCCAACCAACAATGCGTATGTGATGAATGAAAAGGGTG
>CAXTDG010000374.1:0-5270 GCA_964242675.1 uncultured Chitinophagaceae bacterium | reverse complement strand
CCTCTTATGTGTTTGATACATACCTCAATGGCATTTGCCAGCCGGCATGAATGATTTTTCCTGGGTGCAATAAATGATACCGTAGCATTAGCTTCCCGGTATTTAATACCCAAGAAAAGTTCGAAAGCTTTAAGTCGGAAATTTTTCTGCCGCCAAAAGCTACCCTACATTTAACTGGTCACACTATTTTAAGCATCAGACCATGAGTAATGCACCTTTAAAATCTTATCAGGAAGCACAAAAAATATGGAGCACGGTAGTAGATACCGCACCGGGCAGCCTGAACGAACTAAAGTTGCAACTGGAGTTTCACAAGCGCCTGCTGAATATTTTTCAGCCGGGTACCTACTATTACCTCATTTTTAGCATGTACCGTAGCGAATTTGATCTGGTAAGCCCCGGTATAGCAGATGTGCTAGGGTATGCTCCCGTAGAAATAACCGTTCAATTATTTATGAGCAAAATGCACCCGGATGATATGCCGTATTTTTTGGCATTCGAACAGCGGGTGACGGAGTTTTACCTAGCGTTGCCCTATGAAAAAATACCTTACTACAAGGTACAGTACGACTTCAGGATAAAAGACAGGAATGATAAATATGTACGCATACTGCACCAGGCAGTACAGGTAGATTACGACCAGGATAATTTTTACCGTTCGCTGGTGGTGCATACTGATATTACCCATATCAAACCGGAGGGGCGGCCCTGCTTCTCCATACTGGGGCTGGATGGCGAGCCTTCTTACCACAATATAGACATAGCCGTGCCATTGTTGCCTTCCAATAGCCTGTTTAGCCCACGGGAGCGACAGATTCTGAAAATGATTGTTGAGGGGAAAAGCAGCCAGCAAATAGCCGACGACCTGTATATAAGCTTGCATACCGTAAGTACGCATAGAAAGAATTTGCTTGGTAAATCTAATTGCAAAACCCCACTGGAACTCGTAAGCAAGGCCATACAGGAAGGTTGGGTGTAACTGCAGCCATAAATACCTAGCGCTAGGTATTGGCGTGCATACCGGGTGCCAATAGTTTTGTTTCTGCAAATTTTAGCTGTGCCTGTAGCTATCAACGGTTGCGTTAGTTGCCCACTTTTTTGCGTGAAAATACAGGAAGTAAAATACTTGATTCAACGCTTTTTGACGGGGTAGTCAACCGATAGTTTTGGGGCTAAATAATCAACATTAAAACTTTTGCTATGCCTATCGAAAAATTGCCTTCTAGCATTTCTCAAGCTACTGCTCATACTATCATGCAGGTGCTGAATGTATTTGAAACCGGAACAAAGGAAGGCAAGTATGATGGCTATGTAGAGTACGAGGACTTTACCTATAAGGGCAAAAATTATTACCAGATCACTTACGGTAAATCTCAGACAACTGAATTCGGCAACCTGAAACGCCTGCTACAGATGTATGTGGATGCAAAGGGAAAATTTGCAAATGACATAGCTCCCTATCTGCCGCTCTTAGGTACAATAAAGGGGGATAAACCACAGTCGTTATGGACGAATGAAGCTTTTGAGACCCTGCTAAAACGGGCTGGTAAGGAAGACAAAGTAATGCATGAGATACAGGATATTTTTTTTGAACGCTACTATTTCCAGCCGGCACTAGGCTGGTTCCTGCATCATGGTTTTCAGCTACCGCTTTCGCTACTGGTGATATACGACAGCCAGATACACTCCGGTGGCATATTCGATTTTTTGCGGCAACGGTTCAGCGAAGTACCGCCTGCTATGGGTGGCAATGAAAAACAATGGATAGCACAGTATGTAAATGTGCGGCACGACTGGCTGAAGAACCATAGCAAACCGGTGGTTCGGATGTCAAAATACAGAACAGCAACGCTGAAAGAACTAACTGCTACTGATAATTGGCAACTGGACAAGCCTTTTGTAACGCAGGGAGTATCGTTTCCTTAAAAATTTCCAGACAGAGCGTAACCTTATTTTATCAATGCCGGAACAATTAACCAACAAAGAAAACAGGAAGCTGCAGTTGCTTGAAATTGCTACAGGTATCGGTCAGAGAGAACCGCTTGCCAAGCTCTTCAAAATTTTTCCCGAAAGCAGGGCTAACCATTGGGCAGTTGTAGATTTCAACAAGCCCAGTTCGGAAAACAGGCTGTTTGTTTTTGATGTGAAAAACGGCAATATAAAAAGCTACCTCGTAGCACATGGGAAAAATTCGGGAGAACGTTACGCCACAGATTTTTCCAATACTGAAGACTCCAACTGTTCCAGCTTAGGCATTTACAAAACCGGTGAGGAGTACAGCGGCAAGCACGGCAGGTCGGTGTACCTGAACGGGCTGGAAGCTACCAACGACAATGCCCTGTCCCGGCATATCGTGCTCCACAGTGCAGATTACGTGGTGCCGGATTATGAAGGCACCGGCCGGGCAGGGCGTTCGGAGGGTTGCTTCGTTGTAAATACTGCTTACAAAGATGAAGTAGTGGATTGCCTGAAAGAGGGTTCTTACCTTATTGCCTGGCACAGCCATCCTCATTTTGTATAAACAGCCCTGTACCATGTGCGGCAGTGCAACCCGCTTGTGTCGCAACCGGCATCAGATTATTCGCCAGTACTTACTTCCTCCTAACCAATCATCAAACATAAAAAAAACAATCCCTTTGAAAAAGCTTCTTTTTCTCAGTATCGCCATTCTATGTATTTACAGTAGTTCTTTTGCTACTATACGCCGGGTAGGCTTCAGCGGCCCCTCGGTCAATGGAATTGATTTTCCGGATATTACAGCAGCTGTTAACGCAAGTAATGCCAATGATACGATACAGGTATATCCTGGAGTGGGCGCTAGCGGAATTAATGGCAGCCAAATAAGCGGGTTAAACAAGCCGCTTGTGTTTATAGGCTTCGGCTACCTCTTCGATTTGAATACGGGCTACCAAACCTTTTTGAATAATAACGATGCCCGGCTGTTTGTTACTAATACTATGGCCGGTGCAAGCGGCAGTGTGTTTGAAGGTCTGAATATCATAAACTACAACCAAGGTTATGGCTCTTTCAACCAGACATCAGCGGCTTTAGGAAATCTGAAAAACATCCTGTTTAAACGCTGCCAGATTAGCCAGCTGAGCAGTTCTCCTTTTATTAATCTGTTGGCAAATGACACCATCAGCAATATAGAGTTCAATCAGTGTATATTGACCCCAGCTGCTTCATACGGTCTTATTTTTAATGCCAGTGGTGCAGGTTCCAAAATCCTGGGGCTAAAATTCAAAAGCTGCATCATTAACGGTGGCTTTGCTGCATTACTCTATTTTAATAACACGGGTAGTGGAAGTGCCATTAGCAACGTACTGTTCGAGGGCTGTAATATCAACTATACGCAGCAATGGATTCAGAACACCTCCCTCAGTTGCTATTTCCGCAGTTGTATTATTCCATTCGAGCCGAATCAGACAAATAATCATGTATTTGACTACTGTACTTTTTCGAGTACAGGTACTACGCATCCTTATGTTTCCGGCACAAGCAACAGCTTCAACGTTTACAAAACCAATATCTACCGAGATACGGTCAATTATGCCGCTGTCGGTTCTATTTATGGCAATGGCCATCGCATGACTGATTCTACCAACCTGCTGGTAAGCGGCAGCCCCTGCCTCAGTTCGGGCCGGGACTACAGTGGCAATGCCATACAGGCCGGGGCTTTCGGCGGGGCCGACCCCTACCGCATCAGCGGCGTACCCCGTGTGCCTAATTTTTACCGGCTTACCTCGCCCAGTGCAGTGGCCAACAGCAATAGCTACCCCATAACCTTTAGCATAAAAAGCACCAACTAAAAAGGCTATGAGAAAACGATTTTTACAGGCCGTTGCTGTAGTGCTGATGGTTGTTTGCCGGTTGGCAGCGCAGGCCCAGCCCAACGTTGTGCAGGTAGAGTATTTTGTAGATACCGACCCCGGCCCCGGCAATGCAACTGCTATTGCCATAGCTCCAGCTACCGCCCTCACTAATCAGACTTTTTCAATAAATACTACCGGTTTTGCCGAAGGGCTTCATACACTGGTACTTCGGGCAAAAGATGCTACCGGTGCCTGGAGTCTCAACAGCCAGTTGCTGTTTTTAAAACCGTTTGCCATCCCCACTGGTACCACGCTGCAATACGCCGAATATTTTATCGATACCGATCCTGGATTTGGAAATGCCACCGATATCACCGGAATAAGTGGTAGTGCCAATGTCAACAATGCTTTGGTGAATGTCAACGCAGCCATTTTGAGTGAAGGTTTACATACATTGGTGCTGAGAGCGAAAGATGCTAACGGCAACTGGAGCTTGAACAATCGGCTGCTGTTTCTGAAACCATCCGCTGCTCCTGCGCCTGTCGCCCCTATCACCAGAGTAGAATATTTCATCGATAAGGATTCCGGTTTGGGAAAGGGCATCAATCTGCCGGTAACGGCTTCTTCCAATATCAGCGATGCTCCTTTTACAGCTGAACTTTCCAGCCTGCTGGCGGGGCCACATTCCATTTTTATACGGGCCATGGATGCCAACGGTAGCTGGAGCTTGGTGAACCGGCTAGACTTTACCGTACAGGGCTATTGCCCCGGCTCGGTTATCAGCTACACTTCTGATGTAACCGCTGTAACTTATCAGTGGCAAGTAGATACGGCCGGAACCGGGAACTTTACAAACGTTGCAGAAGATACCAACTACACCGGCACCAACAGCGCCACTCTTAGCCTTACACTGCCTACCAGCTTCAATCGGTATGTGTACCGTTGCGTTACCGATAATGGCACCAGCAGCACCTTTACCGTACGCTTTGCCAGCACTTGGACGGGCATCATTGGCACTGCTTGGGAAAACACCGGCAACTGGAACTGCGGTAGCACACCCGATGCTAATACCGATGTACTGATTGGCAGCGACAAAATCCTGATAGTAAACAATACTACCATCATTAAATCACTCACCATTTCAAAGGGATCGACTATACAGGTAAAAACTGGGACCAATTTTAAGATTACAGGTCAGTGACATTGAACAAGGTTCAGGGAGAGCGGTTTAGGAATCAACGTTTGGTCCGGGCTTTAAGAGAAGCCACTTTCAGATCAGCGACACGGCAATTGAGTTTTGAGTCAAAAACCGTTGCTATGATTCGCAAATTGAAATCCGTCGAGTACCGTTTGCATTCCCACAAAAAAGATACTAAAACAAAAAAGCGCCGAAGCCTTGACACCTTCGAAATTTTAGAAGCTGCCAAAAAGCATGAACAAGAGGTGTATTATTTTAAG
>CAXTDG010000373.1:0-5291 GCA_964242675.1 uncultured Chitinophagaceae bacterium | reverse complement strand
GATTATACCAACCTTGGCGGCTCACCCAGCTTTGCTTCCTGCACCCGGGATGTATTTGCCGAAGGCACTACTTTTTCTCTGCCAGCTATTATTAAAATCGCTTCAGGTATTGCCAGTTCAGCCGCACACTTACACAACCGGGGCATCATGCATGGCGATATGTATGCCCACAACACGCTAATAAATGCAGCGGCTCGTCCACTATTCGGCGACTTTGGCGCTGCCACCATCTACGACAAAACCAACCCAACCTTATCCGCCGCTTTGGAACGCCTGGAAGTAAGTGCCTTTGGCTGCCTGCTCGACGATTTACTGCAATATGCCGATGCAAAAGCTGTTAAGCATTCAGCATTTGAGCAACTGCAACAGTTAAAAAATGCTTGTATGAATTTGATGGTTGCTGAACGTCCTCTTTTCAATACAGTCATCAAGCAGTTAAATACTATAGCAGCTACCTATCAATACAGCTTTTAGATAAAAGAAAAAGCAACCGCTAAGGCGATTGCTTTCGATAAGAAGTTAAGCTAAACGGATAGGCTACTTCACCGCTGTTTCGCCTTGTTTAATTTTTTGCTGTAGCACTTTGTCCAGGTCGTCAAGGGCCAGGTTTTTGGCAATAATGCGTTTGTCCTTGTCCAGCAGGAAAAGGGTAGGGGTAGAACGTACATCGTACAACTGGTGGAAGTTAGGCTGCTTGTTCTTTTCTTCTTCCGCCTTCATTTCTACCGTTTGATGTACATGCACCCAGCCATTGCCATATTGGCGAATAAACGGCTTCCAGTCAGTCATACTGTTTTCTGCTACCATCACGGCATACACCTGCACTTGTTCTTTCTTCCACTCCGCTTTGTACAGCGAATCCATCTTCGGGATTTCAATTTTGCAGTGGCCGCAATTAGGATCGTAAAAAGCAACTACAGTATAAGGTGCGGCAACGGAATACAAACTTTTAACCGCCCCATTGGTATCCACCAGGTTCATTTCGCCAGCCTGCGTACCCAACTGGTTAGCCATCAGCATATAGGCCCGGTCACTTATTTGCTTTAATTGGGCTTCGCTCAGCCAGGTTACAGGGCTTTCCTTGCTGAAGTATTTTTCAAACAGGTTCAGGAATATCTTATCCTGACCCATAATCCGGGGATTGAAATAGCTATCAACAAAGTAGTTGATAAGATACTTGAACATTTCCGGGTCGTTGCGGCCCAGGGCCAGCATCCAGTTCGTTTCGTGGATAATACTATCGGGTTCAGGAGAAATGTAAGCGTCGAAATACGTCTTTAATTTTTTCTCAAAAACCGGCGTACGCACAATGCGGCCATCCATAAAATTTACGCCATCCCAATAGTGCTGGCGGGCATTATAGTAGGCCGCCAGCGAATCTTTAATGGTATGAGCAGCCTTGTATTTTGTTCCTAAGTCCGGCTCCTGCATGGCACCAAAAATGGCTGCCAGCAAGCTGGTAGGCTGCTGCTTAATTACCGTTTTACGATAGGTTTCTATTTCATCGGTATTCTTTTGAATAACCGCTTGGAGCTTTTCTTTTTCGGCACCGCTTGCTTTGGCTTGTGTTTGCCGGGCCTGCTCAATTGCCATGCCCCGGTTGCTGATGTAAGCGGTGTACGCCTGAAACTGCGTATTCTCTGGACTGCCGGTAAACACGGTGTTTTTTTCAGGAGCAAGCGTATCGGTAACAAAACTGAACTTCTGGTTTTTGCCAATCAACAGCTCAGTAAGGATGCGGCTTTTGGAAGGTGCAATTACATAAATGCCCTGCGGTAACGTTTTGGCACCCTTAAAAACGCCATGGCCGGTTTCGTCGAGGAAGGCACTATCGCTTACCGGCAAGATTTTACCATAGTAATAGCCCATATACACCCAGGTTTTTTTCAAAGGCTTTACCTGGATACCGATTTGGTAACCGCCGGTTTGTGCCCACAACCCGGCAAGGCTTAGTATGAAACAAAAAGAAAGAAAGAACCGCTTCATGCTGTTGTTTAAAATAAGAAAATGGTAGCGTTTGGGTATTCCGATTCGTGGAGATATAACCGGGGCGGGGGTGAATGCCTGTAAAATTATGGCATTCCGTTATAACGCCTGTTTTAGGGCAAAATTGGATACTGCTGTAAGAAGGGGATTAACGGAATGTTGGGAGATGAAAAAATATTAAGATAGCAAAACAGGACTAACGCAGCACTATTTGCCGATCCGCATCTAGCCGGATGAGAATGAACATGAGAATGGTAAACGTAAGCAGTGAGGAGCCTCCATAACTAATGAAGGGTAGCGGAATACCAATTACCGGGGCCAGACCAATGGTCATACAGATATTAACCATAACGTGGAAGAAAATAATGCTGGCTACGCAGTAGGCATAAATACGGCTGTATAAACTGCGTTGCCGTTCGGCCACGCTAACGATGACCATGAGCAAAACGCCATAGAGTATTACCAGCAATGCACTTCCCCAAAAGCCAAAGCTTTCGGCAATGGCAGTGAAGATGAAATCGGTGTGTTGTTCCGGTACGAAATCGCCTTGTGTTTGGGTGCCTTTCAGAAAGCCTTTTCCCCACATACCACCGGAACCAATGGCTATTTTAGACTGATTTACGTTGTAGTCGTCGGTGGCTTTATGCGGTTTAGCACCTTCGGCAGCGGTTTTAGTATGCTTGTTTTTAGTGCAGTCGTACTCTTTGCCCACCATACTTAAAATACGCTGGCTTTGGTAGCACTCAAATGCCCGGTTGAGCATATAGGGCACCATTACTTTTTGAACGCCTACGGCAAAAATCCACCCAACCAGGACGTATACCAACAGCAATTTGTTTCGCTTGATGCGGCGGCGTAGAAAGAACAAAACCAATACACCAATGATGCATAAAGTATAAAAAAGTTTCTGTTCATCAACCGCCAGGCTGGCTACCCCCAGTACACCTAAAGCAGTTGCGCCAATGAGGTAGCCGGGTGGCAAACCTTCCCGGTATAGAACGATAATGAAGCAGAAATATACCAGGGCCAAACCGGTTTCGTGTTGAGCAATGGAAATAACAGCCGGGGTAAAAGTGAGTGCAGCGGCAATGAGCTGGCTTTTGGGTTTACTGAAATCCGTATCGCTCTGGCTGAGATATTTGCTCAAGGCCAGTGCCACAAAAATTTTGCAGAGTTCAGCCGGTTGCAGGTTCATAAATCCCAGCGGTATCCAGCTTTTACTGCCTTTTATTTCTTTACCAATTACAAATGTGGCTAGCATAAGTAGTATACCTACGGCATACAGCAGGTTGCTGGTGGTAGTAAAAAACTTACTATCCATAAGCATAATGAAAGCACCCATTACCAGACCGATTAGGATGAACAGGAATTGCTTGGAGTAGTTGTTTTTAAAAGCAGTAAGGGTTTGCCATATGTTTTCGTCGGGCTTATGCTCTACCGAAAAAATAGCCAGAAAGCCGATGGTAACCAGTATAAGGTACATCCACACCAGCCCCCAGTGAACGCCTTTGGATTGAATAATTTTTTGTTGGCTCATTTAGTGAACGGTCAATGGTGAATAGTGAATGACTGGTTGAAATTTAATGCTGCGATCCTTGGAATGTAGCCCCGGCTTGTGTCCTCACATGCCGGAATTTGGGAGACGAAAAATTTATGTATTGATTGCTTACTTTTTACGTTCCCGGTTCGGCTTTTTCTGTTTATCATCATCGGTAGTGGCCGGAGTTTCCTCTTTGCGGCGGGGTGTACTGTCATTATCCCGACGGCTCTTTTCCTTGTCTTTACTGTCTTTGTCCTTTGCAGCTTTTTCTTTTTCGGCGTCCACTTTTTTCTTGGCATCTGCTTCTTTTTTCAAGCGGATGGCGGTGGTAGCAATCAGCGGTTTAATGTAGCCCTTACGACGCAGGTAAGCCGTATCGTTCCGGTGGTCTAAGGAATCCTGGTATTTATAATCGGCGTAAATAAAATCCGGAATCAGGTTCAGGTGTTCCAGTTGGTCGATACGGGCCAGCCGGGCTTTGTCGGTGATGGAATCCTTCAGGTATTTTTCGATCATCAGGCTTACAATAGGTGCTGCGTACGTACCACCGAAACGACCGCTATTTTGCGTAACGCACATGATGGCAATTTTCGGATTTTCTCGTGGGGCAAAGGCGGCAAAGAAACCGTGGTTGGGCCGTTTTACATTACCTCGTCCATAATTCTCCACTGTACCGGTTTTGCCGCAAACGGTAATTCCCGGCACTTTAGCTCCCCGGCCGGTCCCGGTTTCCATTACACCCTGCATCCCATCATGCACTGCTTCAAATACACTGTCGCTGATTTCCATTGCCCGGTTCTCTTTCCGGTATTTATCCAGCAGGTGAAACTTATCGCCACCAGCAATACTATCTACCACATGTGGTATTTTGTACCAGCCTTTATTAGCAATATAGGCCATTTCGTTTGCTACCTGTAGGGGTGTTGTATTTACCTCGCCTTGCCCAATGCTACAGCTACGGAAGCGGCAAAAGCCCCAGTTGCCTTTTCCATACGCCTTATTGAAATACTTAGGCGTAGGAATGAATCCTGACACTTCGGAAGGAATATCAACCCCCAACCTGTGACCTAATCCAAAGGCATACATGTAATTATCCCAGTTAGAAAGGCTACTATCTACCGACGGGAAAATGGGATTATCAATTACCCGCTGCATTACGGTAGCAAAGTAGGTATTGTCGGATACGGTAATGGCACCCCGCAAGTCGAACGTACCATAGTCAAGACATTTTTGTGGCCGACCACTTCCGCACCCATAAAACGCTCCCCTACAGCTTACTTTAAAGTCTGTTGAGATTACGCCTTCCTGCAAACCTACCAGCGCCTGCAAGGTTTTGAAAGTAGATCCCGGTGAATAGGCTGCACTAATAGGTCGGTTAAGCAGTGGCAATTTTGGATCTCGTAACAACTCATTGAAGTGCTTACGCCGTTCAGAACCTGTGAGCAGTGAAGGCTTGTAACCTGGACCACTTACGATGCAGAGAATGCCCCCAGTTTTTGGGTCAATAGCAATGATGGATCCCAGTTTGTTGGTCATCAGCCGTTCGCCCAACTCCTGCAGGCCCATATCCAAAGAAGAATACATAGTGCTGCCCGAAATGGCAGTGGTATCGTATAGCCCGTTTTCGTAGCGTTGCGTAGGCCGGTTAAACCGATCCCGCAACCAGTACTGAATACCTCGCTGGCCCATCAGCACTTTTTCGTAGGTTTTTTCAATGCCATCAATACCCGTGTAGTCGCCCATGCTGTAGCCTTCACCTTCATGC
>CAXTDG010000372.1:0-5294 GCA_964242675.1 uncultured Chitinophagaceae bacterium | reverse complement strand
GTAAAATTGGGTACAAAGAGTTGAGATTGCATTTCGTGTGGTATGCCTGGGCCATTGTCGGAAATTGCAATCACAACTGTATCATCTTCCATTTTCTCAGTTATTTCAATGATGGCTTGTTCTTCTTCTACTGCTTCGCTTGCATTCTTTATCAGGTTGGTAAATAGCCGGTTTAGCTGTGTTCGGTCGGCTGCTACGGGCAAAGCATTGTTAGATGGGCGCCAGATAATGTGCAGGTGATCGTCCATCTGATACAGCAGAACTACCTCGTTCAGCACTTCGTTTAGGTCAAATTCTTCCACCCGGGTTTCGTTGATACGGGCCAGTTGAGAAAAATCGGAAGCGATCTGGTTAAGATGGTCAATTTGAGTTACCAGCATGGTAGCCGTTTTTATCGTCATCTGCTTTACGTTCGGGGCATCGTTTTCCAGTTGGCGCTGCAGGTATTGAAGGTTGAGCGTCATAGGTGTTAGCGGATTTTTTATTTCGTGTGCCACCTGCTTAGCCATTTCCCGCCAGGCATATTCCCGTTCGCTGCTGGCCAGTTTGCGGGCACTTTCATCTAGCTGCTCCAGCATTTTATTGTACTGCTGTACCAGGTTTCCTATCTCGTCGTTCCTGTTCCATTCAATAGGCTCATTGGTTTTACCTAGGCTAACGGCCTTCATTTTTTGCCCGATAATAAAAAAGGACGTGGTAATACTATTGGTAATAAAAAACGCAATGACTCCGGCTATAATAGCTATAAAAGCAATGAGGTTAATGAGCGTCACTAAAAAATTGGAAATCTCCTGGTTCACCTCAACCTGCGAAGCGAAGCACGGAATCTTGATCTAGCCGCGTGTAGCACCTGCTGTATTTCGTATGGGCAAATACACGCCTTGATAAGTAAGTTGTCCAATGGTTTCTGTTTGCAAAAACTGTATCTGGTGGTTGTAGGCCATCTGGTAAAATGCGACTGGGTTCATTTTGGTGGAAATGATGCCCTGATCGTACAGTACGGGCTGGGAGGCGACTGTAAGATTACCCTTCAGATCAAACAGGTTGATATCGGTTCCAAACAATTCTGCCAATCCCGTAACAGTACTGGAACTACCGGTACCTGCCGATGAAGCCCCGATTACATAAGGCTGCTTAAAAAGACTATTGATATCTGTGGTGGATTTCAGGTCTTTTTCTACGGTACTTACCAATTGGCTGAGGCGGTTATCGTTGTTTTGCTTGTAGCGAAAAATGAAAAAGTAAACTGTGGCAATGCCAATTAGCACAAAAGAAAGCGTACTGACTAAGATTACTGTCCAGCGAATTTTGCTGCGGATGCTAAGCGTTCTACCGCTCCAGAAAAAACGGAAGCGGTATGGCCCGGCAAGCAGTTTAGCCAGGAACTGTTCCAGCAGGTACAACAAAACAAAGCAACTGAAGACATAGGCGAAAACGGTAATGGCTTGCGAAAAAACGCTGCCCGATTTTACAACCGCTATCAGCCGCTTGCCACCGGCATTGTACCACAGCACCTCCTTCCCATTCATCATTCGGGGTTCATACTCCGTTTTCAGGTTGAAGTTTGGCGGCAAAACCGTTGTGAATGGGAAATTGTGCGACGATGATATAAGAACGCCCTCTTTGTACAGTGCATGATCGTACAAAGCTGAATTTTGCATGTCGGTTTGCAGTGTCTTAAACAGTTCAGGCACCAGCGTCTGCGTACCAAAACTGATGGGCGTTGCGGTTATAAACATACTTCCACCATTCAGCGAATCTTGCTGCAGCGGCTTGCGAACCAGGTAACGAAACTGATCTAAGCCACTTTCGTATAGGTACAAATCAGGAACCTCTGTTGTCTTCCCCTGTTGCTCCACAATGGTGTTGAGCGTTTCATAAGTGGTGGAATCCCGGTTGTACAACCCCCTGCCGGTTGAATCGAATAAGTAAACGTTTATTGTGTAGCCGCCTTGCCACTGGTTAAATTCGAAGGCAATATTGTTTCGCAGGTGATAATTGTAAACCGAATCTTCTATTGAAAATGGATCTTTCTGTAGATCCTTTACAGCGTTGCTCGACAATGAGCGTTTAAGTGAATTGATGACTTCCGTATTTTCATAGCTGGCCTGCGTTTGGGCAAGGTGCAGCTTGTAAGCAAGGTCTTTTTGCCGTTGCTGGCTTTGTACCAGCATCGTACCAGCTATCCCATACCAGATCAGCCAAAAAACAAACCGCACCGACCGCTCCATGCCATAGAAAAACAGGCCAGGCAGTTTGTCTTCCAGCACCAGCGTAACCAGCAGCCAAAGGAGTACCCAGATAAGAATTTGGCCCTGCAGCCAGTAAAGCAAAACGCTGATGATAAAAAGCCCAACAATTGCTGCCAGCAACAATTTGAAGTGAATTTTTTGCGGCCACAGCCGGTCAGCTATTTCATTTGCCAGGTGTAGCAGCCGGTAGTGCAGTACACAAATAAAGTACAGGCAAACAATTGCCCCGACTGTATCCCAACCCAGGCTGAAGAAGTTAGCAACATCGAACGAAATCTGAGGTTGGGCAATGAGGCGCAACAAAAGCTGACACAGCATAAAGCTGATAGGCAATAGCCCGGCAAAACCCAAAACTGCAACTGTCTTTTTCTTTTTGCTGATAATATTATCCAGTAGTGGCAGCCAGCTATTGCGGGTATGAATTCCAAAATAAACAACCCAAACCAATAGCAGCAGGTTTAGCAGTAATCCCCCCAAAGAATTAAACAAAAAGATAGGCCGACCAACCGGTTGAAATAAAACTGTATTGCTAACATTAATTGGAAAATTGAGCGAACCAATGCACAATCGAATAAGCAGCGAAGTAGTTATCACCCAAACAAAAGCGCTAACTAACTGCTGCTGCCGCACCAACCCTACCCCTACTCGGTATATAAAAACTAGCAGCATTAGCGTAGCTACAATTTGAACCAACAAAGAGGCCCAGTTAAAAATTTCAATGGGTTTAGCTGCATTAGGTAACAGGTAGAACAGCGGGGGCTGGTTGCGAATACCAACAGCATATGGAGTTGCTCTGGTCGTCGTGCTATCAATATGCTTCTCCAAACCGGGATAGCCAGGAAAAACAGATTGCAAATTGGCAGTGTGTACGTAGTAATCTTGCTGCACCAAAATCAACTGCACTAGTGTAAGCATGCCACCAGGCAGTTTGTGCGTAGCCATTACATAAAAGCCGTTCTTGTATTTGATCGTTTTTACGGTGTCCTGATAAGGTATATCAGTAGGGGCCGGTACTACACTGGCATTGTTCCAATACCGAAGCTGCATACCATTGGGGCTATCCTGGTATAAATAATAGTAAGTGTCTTCTGCTTTTGAAATAGCAGCATCTGGCTGAAAAAGACGCAACTGATTTACGGCAACAGAATCTTTGCTATAAGCATCAAACTGATGAACTTGTTGTTGGATACGCTCCGAGAAGTTGTGAGCAATGGTTTCGTACGAAGCCGATTTGCTCCAGTAATGGTTAAATACAAACGTAAAAGTGTACACCCATGCCGCTCCCAGCAGCCACCATTTGTTTGCATTTACCAGTTTATTCATGCTTTGTAGAAACAATCAAAGATTATAGTCTGCCAGCAAACAACAAGAAGAAATTAAACAGCAAATGGCTAAGAAGATTGCAAGGCAGCTATTTCCTCTTTGATTATTTAAAGCGGTATCAACCGCTATCAGAAATTTTACGAATGCAGCGATACGCCCAGCCAGGCCATTGTTCCCATGCCAATGGCTATTGCATCTTCATCAATATTGAAGGTGGGCGTATGTACGCCGCTAGTGATGCCTTGTTTCTCATTACGTACGCCCAGCCGGTAAAAGCAGCCAGGAATTTGCGCTGCATAGTAGCCAAAGTCTTCTGCACCCATCCGCATTTCGGTTTCTTCTACATTTTCGGCACCCATGTATTGCTCCGCTAAATTCCAGGCAGCTTTAGTAAGGGCCGGATTATTTAAAACGGTAGGATAACCCACATCAATATGAATGGCGGTTTCGGCACCCATTGCTGCACAAATTTCTTGTGTATGGCGGGTAATGAGGCCATGTGCCTGCTTGCGCCAGTCTTCGTTCATACAACGTAAAGTACCCATCAGTTTTACCTCGCTGGGTATAACGTTGGTGGTATGCCCGCCCTGAAAAGAAGTGATACTCAGCACCGAAGGGTTGAACGGATTGTTGTTGCGGCTGATGATCTGTTGCAGGGAAACGACCAAATGAGAAGCCACCAGAATGGTATCGGTGGTAAGCTGTGGTGCGGCTGCATGCCCCCCTTTGCTTTTGATGGAAATGTATAATTCATCGGCGCTGGCCATTACCGTTCCGGTACGGAAACTGAGCTTGCCCAGCGGCAGGCCCGGATGCACATGCAGGGCAACAATACCTTGTGGGGCCGGGTTTTCCAGCACGCCATCTTTAATCATCAGGCTGGCCCCACCCGGGTTTTTTTCTTCCCCCGGCTGAAAAATCAGTTTGATGGTACCTTCCCATTCGGAAGCAGTTTCTTTCAGAATTTTAGCTGCCCCCAGCAGGCAGGTGGTATGCACATCGTGGCCGCAGGCATGCATAATACCTGATTTTGTGCTTTTGTAATCGACCTCGTTTTCTTCCAGAATTGGCAGTGCATCCATGTCAGCCCGAATGGCAATGGTGCGGCTGCCGGGGTTACGACCTTCAATCAATCCAACTACGCCGGTTTGTGCAATTTCGGTAAAAGGAATGCCGAATGCCGTCAACTTATCCTGTACGTACTTGCTGGTCTCCCATTCCTGGTAACTCAGTTCGGGGTGGGCATGCAGGTGGCGGCGAATGGAAATGAATTCGTCTTTATAAGCAGTAGAAAGGTCTTTTATTTTTTGGAGTAGCATAAGCCAAGTAAAATCATTCACAGGAAATTGCAACTAGCATTAGGAAGGGAAAGCAGCCATAGGCTACAGAATAAATATGCGAAGGCTGAAACCTTCGCATAGCATCTATACAGTTCAGGTCAAAAAAATTCTAATTATCATTAATCAGCCGCTCTTCGTCTTCAGCTCTTAGGTTTACGATGTCCGGCACTATGTAAACGCCCTGTGGCATCATGGTAGCAATGCGTTTACGAAGATCCTCAGCATCGGCTTTTTTAATGAAGTCCCCAACTTTCAATTTGAAAAAGGGTGCCTGGTAGGTAATATAAGCTTGTTGATCGGGAAAGCGGCTAAGCATCTGGGATTTGGTTTTGTACGCCAGTTCCCGGTCGTTGGTATTAAGCGCCATTACCCGGTAGCC
>CAXTDG010000371.1:0-5301 GCA_964242675.1 uncultured Chitinophagaceae bacterium | reverse complement strand
GTCGAAGTCTGTCCATAACGCATCGGTTACCATACCCATTTCCGATGGTAAACCGGCGGTAGCGGTGGCTTCGGTAAAATGACAATAACCAGCCCTGGAATCATTCCGAAGCAAACAGCTTTTAGGCGATAAAGGATACGCACCCGGCACTACCCGACCTGCTACCAGTAAGTCCAAATCCCCATCGTGGTCATAGTCGGCGGCAGCTACGGAAGCCGCACTGCTGGTGATGACGGGGATGCTTTGCGGGGCAGGGGAAAAAATTCCTTTGCCGTCGTTTATGTAAAATTTGTGCTGATAAATACCAGGCAGACTGGTAGATTTAGCAACGCCACCCTTTGCCAAATACAAGTCATTATCACCATCACTATCAGCATCAAAAAACAAGGCACCCATGTCGTCGGCAATGTTGCGTCCTGTGTCCGTGGTCAGGTCTTTTTTGGTAAAACTGCCATTAGAATTTTGTATAAAAAGACGCCCCCGGAAATCGGTGCCGTTGCCTACGAAAAAATCTTCCCGGCCATCACCATTTACATCGGCTACGGCAAGGCCTGGCCCTTCGTGGCTAAGCATATGCGGCAGCAGCGGCTGTAGTTTAAAATCAGTGTATTCATCTTCCTCCTGCGTAAAATGAATGTTAGCGGAATCGTTGAACGGTTGAAAGAAAACGGTTTGTGTAGCAGTGCTGCTTTTGGAAACTGATACTGCATTGGAATAATTCAGTTTCAGAGTTTGCTTGGATAAAACGTTTTTCAACACTTGTACTTTGCCATCAGGCCATTGCACTTTCAGACTATCAACTGCTTTATTCATTAAGCCAAAATGAGCTACCGGCTCTACCGTTGATAAGTAGCCACGGTATGGCGACAAATATTGAAACTGCATCATCCCATTTTGCCACAGCCACAGCTTAGCTCCTAGCCCATCCCGGTTGGCAGTTGGGCCTTGCAACTTTATTTGCACCCAGCCGTTTTCAGGGTGTAGCTGACTGCTTCTATTTTCATACACGGCAGCCGGTTCATCTATATTATTGGAAATAATGTCAAGGTCGCCATCGCCATCCAAATCACCATATACTGCTCCATTACTGAAACCTTTCTCGGTAAAGCCCCATGCTTCAGATACGTCCGTAAAATGCAGGTTCCTATCATTTTTAAACAGATAATTGTGTACCCGGATGCCTTCTACTTTTTTCAGCTGTTCCAGCCGCTCTTTTCGTTTTGCCTCCGGGGTACCCATTGCTACTGCCATGGCACCGTAGTGGATAAAGTCGAGGTCAGTAACGTCCTGCCGGTAGCCGTTGGAGATGTACAAATCTTTCCAGCCATCATTGTCAAAATCGGCAAACAGGGGGCTCCAGCTCCAGTCGGTTTGATGTACTCCGGCCAGCTGACCTATTTCGCTGAAAGTTCCATCCCCATTGTTTAGTTGCAGGGTGTTGCGGACGTACTGACAATCGAATCCGTACAGCAGGTTAGTACTGAATTCATCATAGGTATTGCCCATCATGGTTTTCTTCCAATGGCGGTTGTCCGGTGGCAACATGTCTACCACGGCTATGTCTTCATTACCGTCATTGTTGAAGTCGGCTACATCGTTTCCCATACCGTTGTGGCTTTCATGGCGCAGGCATTTGGGGGCATCGTTGGTAAACGTGCCATTGCCGTTGTTGATGTATAGCAGGTCGGAAGTCAGGAAATCATTGGAAACGTAGATGTCGGGATGGTCATCCTTGTTCACATCGCAGATAGCCACCCCCAGCCCGAAACCTTCAATGGTAATGCCTGCCTCTTTTGACACATCAGTGAAGTGCAAATTGCCCTCATTGCGAAACAGCTTGCCAGTGGAAGGTGCCTGCCCTTTAGTGTTGATGTTGCGGGCCGTGTTGCGGTTGTAGTTTACAAATCCATTCCGCACTAAATACATATCAAGGTCGCCATCACCATCGTAGTCGAAGAAGGCAGACTGAATATCGTAGCCATCATCAGCAAGACCCATTGCAGCGGCTTTTTCGGTAAACGTGTTGTCGCCGTTATTAATGAAAAACAGGTTATTCATTTCGGCGGGTGGCGTATTGCGTGGTCCGGCCCGGCACACATAGATATCGGAGAAACCATCGCCATTAATATCCACCACGGCAATGCCATTGCACCATCCACTGGTTGTAAAACCGGAAGTGGCAGTGATGTCTTCAAATTTTAAATTTCCTATGTTCAGATAAATCTTCCCCGGCACTTGGTTGCCAGTAAAAACTAAATCTGGCAGACTATCGCCATTGATATTGGCTAGGGCTACTCCACCACCATTGTACTTATATTCAAAATCCAGTACTGATAAGCTATCGGTGAGGCTAGTGGTAAAATCAACACCGGTGCTGCTGGGCGATAAACGTTGAAACAAAGCATTGCCGTTCCGCCTGCAGGCGGTCATTAGTAAACCTAAAACAAATACATAAGTAATCCAGCCCTTCATATCAGCAAGCCCCGCTTCATATACGTTTCAAAAAAAGAAAGGGAAGGTACTATACCTTCCCCTCGTGTCAACGTTCCCTACTTATGAAAAACAAACTATGAGACTATGGGTTTTGTTTCAAGCTTCCCAGGTTGCGGTCAATTTCCGACTGCGGGAAAGGGAAGATTTTGGCACCACCGATACCCCAGCGAATCATGTCGAAATATCGGGCGGGTTCAAACGCCAATTCTTTGCGTTTTTCGCTCCGCATATCAGCAGTAGTTACAGTTGCCAATGCTGCTAAGCCAGCTCTTGCACGGGTAGCATTTACCAGTGATGCAGCTGATTGATACGGCCCTACACCACCAGCGGAGCCACCGGATAATAATGCTTCGGCATGAAGGAGTAACATTTCGGAATAGCGGTAAAAGCGTTCATTATTACCTGATACATTGTTGATATAAAAACCGGTGGGGTCCATCAGGTATTTAGCCATCGTGTAGGTGGTAGAAGATAGGGAAGAAATAGCACTGGTATACCTACGGGAAGAAACCACACCATTGTTTACAGTATAATACACTTGGGTGCTATCGTGATAAATCGTTTGGTTATAGCGATTATCATTGGGATAAGCCGTGAATTCATTCACCAGGCTTTGCGTGGGTACATACCAGCCCATCCGGTTACCAGTTCCGAACGATTCATAGTCCATCTGGTAGAACCACACACGGGCAACCCCTTGGGAGGCTTTGAAGTTTTCGCTGTCGAACGAGTCGAATACCCAACCGTTGTCCTGACCGGTAGGGCCACCGAATTGCACTTCAAAAATGGATTCCGCATTGTTTTCGCCAGGAGAGGTAAAATTGCTATTGAAGTTGGAAACCAGCGAGTAGCCACCATTTGCCTCTACATCTTCAAAAGCTACCACCGCCTGTTGCCATCTTTTTAGCCACACATACGCTTTACCTTCAAAAGCACGAGCAGCGTACTTGGTAGCCCGGCCCCTCATATCAGTGCTCCACGTAGTGGGCAGGCCCTGGTAAGCATCATTAAAATCCCGGGCGGCACGGCTATACAGTGTATCCTGTACACTATTGGTGTAGGTAGTTGGCCCGCTGGATGATTGCGTTACCAGCGGTGCAGGCCCCCAGCATTCGGCTGCTAAAAAGGTAAAGAAGCCCCGGATAAATTTGCCTTCCGCAGTGTATTGCGTTCTTTGAGCGGCGGTCAACGAATTTTTTCCGTTATTGATTTGTTCCAGCAGAATATTAGCCCGGTTAATACCGGCATATACTTCCGAATACAAGGCTCCTATATGGCGGTTCGTCGCCTGAAAAACACCATTGTCCAGGTTACGGGCTTCTGACCAACCGCCGTCGCCCTGATGGCCGGACGAGGCATTGATGGCAATATCGTCCGTTGGTGAAAGTATAGCAGCCCACCAGGTACCCCAACTTCCGGTCAGTAGTCCTTTAGCATCTACGCTGTACATATCCTGCATCGAAGAGTAAGCAGCAAAAGCAGCCGCATCAAAATCCCCCTGTGTAGTATAATAGTTTTCAGCCGTCAGGCGGTCCAGTGGTTTCAGATCCAGCTTGTTACAGGCCGTGAAGATGGCTACGCCACCAAGTATAAAAGCGATGGAACCAATGATGAAGAATTTATTTTTCATACTATAGCTTTTGCAGTTTTTGAATCAGAGAGGTCAGCATATCAGTTGCCCCATGTAATAATTAAAAAATTAGAAACGAATAAGCCATCCACCTTGGATCATAAAAGGTTGTGGGGAGCCACCAGCATCAATACCATTGTTCAACTGGCTTTCGCCGGGAGTAAAGGATGGCGGACGGGTAACTTCGGGGTCGTAGCCTTTGTAACTGGTAAAGAGAATAGGATTGAGTACACCTACAAACAAACGGGCAGAAGTTACAACGTTGTTGGTACCGCTCTTTAAAAAGGCTGGCGTGAAGGTGTAACCTACCTGTATATTTTTGATGCGGAAGTAGCTGCCGTTTTCCAGCCAGCGGGTACTGAACTGGTTGTTGCCGCTGGGGTCGCCAGCGGCGGCTCGGGGCATTGTATTGCTACGGTTAGCAGTTGTCCAACGGTTCAGCGTAGTGATGGATTGATTATCTCCGCCACTCATTGCCTCCAGCGTTTGGCGGGTAGTGTTATAAATCTGTACATCGCCTACGCCCTGGCCAATGATGCTTAAATCGAACTCTTTGTAGTTAGCCGAGATGTTCAGTCCATAGTAGTATTTCGGAATGGCCCGGCCAATGTTGGTACGGTCGTTTGCGTCAATTTTTTTATCCCCGTTTACATCTTCAAATCTCACATCACCTGCCTTTGCTCCTGCATTACCGGTAGCTGTTACTGCTTCAGCATCGGTCTGGTAAATACCGTTCATGCGGTAGCCATAAAAATAACCCAGAGAATAACCTGGAGACACCCGCTTGGAACCATCGGTATTAGACACATAGGGAGCAGTAGCAGGCAATTCGGTTATACGGTTATTAACATAGGTAGCATTTGCGCCAATGGAATAAGAGAATTTGCCGACCTTGTCTTTATAGCTGGCGGCTACTTCTACACCGGTATTCTTCATCTGCCCGGAGTTCACATCCAGTGCAGCATAATAACCGGTAGAGTAAGGAATGGGCTGGGCCAGCAGCAGTCCGTTCGTCGTTTTATCGAAGAAGTCAATTGTACCGCTTAGCTTATAATTCATCATGGTAAAATCAAGGCCCAGGTCAAGTTGGGTAGTGGTTTCCCAGTGTAGAGCAGCATTGTTAAGTGTTAGCGGAGCTACGCCACTCACGATACGCTGACTATTGCCAATGACGTACC
>CAXTDG010000370.1:0-5323 GCA_964242675.1 uncultured Chitinophagaceae bacterium | reverse complement strand
CATTATTCCCCCATATAAATGGATTGAATTAATGCGGGCCGAACTAAGTGCTGGCAGCACCTACGTAATAGCTGAGGCTCGGGAAGCCGGTAATGTAGGTATCTACCGAGGCAGCGGCGAAGTGCGGGAAGGCCTGGTACAGGAAATACTGACCCAGATACCGGAAGAAAAAATAATTTGGGAAGCCCCGCAAAAAGCCCAGCAGCTCTACTTTCTCGAACTAATTGGCTGCAATGTAAACCTGGGCAATATTGCCCCCAACGAAGTAATACCACTGGAAGCCATGCGGATAGGATTG
The DNA here is from genome assembly GCA_964242675.1 of uncultured Chitinophagaceae bacterium. Taxonomy (GTDB): domain Bacteria; phylum Bacteroidota; class Bacteroidia; order Chitinophagales; family Chitinophagaceae; genus JAZKFT01. Next base: position 5,025 of record CAXTDG010000370.1, on the reverse strand, counting down.
CGGGGAGATACGTTTCACCTGTACCTGACAAAATAGGGCAATGCAACGTTTTCCAGAACAGGGTCGTCTATTATAAAAAAAGCTATGAAAAAGTATCTGCTTTTACTCGTTATAGTAGTTGCTGGTTTGGCTTGTAATAAAAGTAAAAAGGATGATAGCGCTTTATTGGAAGGGACCTGGAAGATGGTATCTGTAAAAGAAAAGAATACCCTTATCGTAACCAGCAATCCCGGTAATCAGGGCGATGTGATAATGGTCGTAGCCGCTGGTAAACTTTCGGCCAAAACCCCATCCAACGATATTTGGCCCACCAACTACACAACCGGTGCTAATCACCAACTATTAGTTCCGGCAATTGGTGGTACAAAAGTGGGCGAAAATTCATGGGGCAATCTGTTTTACAGCAACATGTATTTTATTGAAAGCTATTCTTTCACCAATAATAACCTCCTGCACATAGGTACAAGGGATGCCATTCTGAATTTTGAAAGGCGTTAATTATCAATAGCGGCAAAGATTTCGTTTCCGTTACATTCGCTACACTATCATCATTGATTATGCGGTTATTCGGACTCATCGGTAAGCCTCTAAGCCATTCTTTTTCGAAACAATACTTTACAGCCAGGTTTGCTGCTGAGGGCATAACTGACTGCCGATACGAACATTTTCCGCTGGATAGCATAGATGAACTGCCCAAGCTGCTGCAAAAGGAGCCGGAGTTATGTGGTATCAACGTAACCATTCCTTACAAGCAGGAAGTACTGCCGTACCTGGATGATATAAGCCACCTGCCGCTAAAAGCTTGTAACTGCATACAAATTGTGGAAGGCAAACTGATTGGTTTTAATACCGATGTGCTGGGCTTTGAAGGATCTTTTTTACAGGAAAAGCAGCCGCACCACAACCGGGCATTGGTGCTAGGTACTGGTGGTGCATCTATAGCTGTGCAATATGTATTGCGAAAACTGCACATTCCTTTTGCATTGGTGAGCCGGCAGCCGGGCTACGATTTTCCGTATGCTGAGCTGGACTCGGAAATTTTGCAGTCGCACAACATTATCATCAATACCAGCCCGGTAGGCACTTTCCCGGATGTGGATTGCTGCCCCGATTTGCCGTATGGCTTCATTACGCCGCAGCACTACTGCTACGACCTGGTGTACAATCCTGCTAAAACATTATTTCTGCAAAAAGCGGAAGACCAGGGTGCCACCATTAAAAATGGGCAGGATATGTTGGAGATTCAGGCTGAAGCGGCCTGGAAAATCTGGAACACAACTACACTTGAAATTTTGGATTCAGAACGCTAAACGGCATTTAAATTTTCTACAACCTCATCGGGGACAGACACTTTTTTCCCTGCCGCATAATCAAAGCAAATCATCCCGGTTTTGGCTTTTGCGGCCAGCGTTTCTGTGTCGTCTTTTACAATAACTGCTTTATAGTAAATGTCGAAGCCCAACTTATCGAAATCGGTGGCGGTAACATACACTTTCAGTGTATCGCCATATTTTACTTCCTGCTTGTACTCGATAGCTGCATCCGCCATAATCATCCCTACGCCAGCCAGATTTAATTCTGAGTAGCCGTAATGATGCAAGTACTGCATTCGGGCTTCATGCAGCAAAGTCAGCAAGCTATCATTGCCCAGGTGTCCGCCATAGTTTATATCGGTAATACGTACTGCAATAAGGACTGAAAAAGAAAAAGTAGAGGGCAATTGAAGCTTGAGGCGCTGCATATAGGCCGTTTAAAGTCTAAAGTTTGAGGTTTAAAGTTCTGTAGGTGAAGTTTTGCTACCCGTTTCATTTTCCAGAAAATCCATTAGCTTTTGCATGGCTTTTTTGCGGTGGCTAAACTGACCTTTTTCGGCCATCGTCATTTGGGCAAAGGTGTTGGTGCTGCCATCCGGCACAAAAATGGGATCGTAGCCAAAGCCGTTTTCGCCTTGGTTCTGATGAATGATTTTTCCGGGGCAAATACCTTCGAATAAGTGTTCCTGCTCATCCCAAACCAGGGCAATGATGGTTTTGAAGTAAGCCGACCGATCTTCTTTGCCGGTTAGGTTTTGTAAAAGCAGGTTAATATTGTCTTCGTCTCTGCGTTGCTCACCTGCATAACGGGCACTTTTTACACCGGGTGCCCCATTCAAAGCGGGTACAAACAAACCGGTGTCTTCCCCAAAGCAGGCAGCCCCTGTTATTTTATGAATGACCCGGCATTTCTCGAGGGCATTTTCTTCCAGCGTGTCGAATGGTTCTTCTATTTCTACCGTAATGCCAGCTTGTTTCAGGCTTTGTATCAGTAGTTTTCCTTCGAAAGCTGCTTGTATTTCGGCTACCTTATTAGCATTGTTAGTAGCAAAAATGAGGGTAGTGTTAGTCATAAATAAAAGTTTTCCAACGGTTAAAACTGTGGGCCAAAGTGAAATGCTATTCTTTTCTTCTACGCAAAGTTTCTGGTTTTCTTGCCCTGCGGAATCGCTGACTTCTTCGTTTCAATAAAAAGCCTAATGGATAAATAACTGTTGAACGTTGCCAACGCCGCATGAGTTCAATGGATAGATAATAGCTTGGCTCAAAAAGAAAACGGTTGAACCAGGCTACCAGTGATAGGAAAACCAGTGAGTAAGGTTTGGGTGCGTTCCGGTTTGTGAGACACGAACTGGGGCGTTTGGGAAAAGACCGGAATTCAGGAAGTCGGAAAGACCGGAAGAACGTTTAAGATTTTTGAGTCATTGATTATTCACCATTGACCATTTATTATCTACCACCTCATTTTCCTAAAAAAATCTTTTGCAGGCCATTCCACAATTCCCGTTTTAAGGCCTTTAGTTCCGGCGTATCAGCTCCCTGAAAATCGGACAGCGGCGGGGCACTCATAAAGTGGGCGCTATCCCAGTGCTGCACCTGAAAGTGCGGACGGATAAACGGGATGCCTACATGGTTGTATTCTACCCCAAATAGCAGCACCACACTAGCGGGCATTAATTGCCAAAGCTGTATAGCGGCCGGTTGGTTGATGGCCACATTAATGATGGCAAAATCGTTGGGCGCCAGTTTGCAGGCCGTCATCAATTTTTGCAGCATCTCAAAATCGGCCGTAGGTAGGGTGTCGCTGTTGGGATTGTCTATCACTACACTTATCCGTTTTTCAAAACTGCCGGTATAATGAATAGCTGGTTTTGAAATAGGTACTGGCTGCGGATGCGTTTCCTGTATAGGCAATTCCTTTTTCTCAATTGCTGGCGGTGTTACGAGGGCTGGCTCCTTCCTGGGCGGGGCTGGTTTTATATCGTCCACTATTACCAGCGACTTCCCGTATAAGTCGGCAATGGTAGAAGCGGAAAGCCGCATGTTGTTGAAAGTCATATTTTGGTACAACGGTTTGGAAGAGGTGCGGCTAAGTTGCGGCACAATTTTCCTTTACCTTGGTCAAAAATATCCGAATTATGGTTGCCGTCCCCGAGATTTCTGTTACCCGTATTGAGCGGAGCAAGCTGAACGAAATGAGCCTGGAAAATGTGCCGTTCGGCAAATATTTTACCGACCACATGCTGGAGGCCAACTACGAAAACGGCGAATGGAAAAATATTGAAATCAAGCCGTTTCAGCCACTGCTGATGCTGCCTACCAATGCGGCACTGCATTATGGACAAAGTATTTTTGAAGGCATCAAGGCTTATAAAATGCCCAACGGGGAAGCTGCCATTTTTCGTCCGCAGGATAATTTTCACCGGTTCAACTTGTCGGCTATACGCATGGAAATGCCATCCGTACCGGAAGAATTATTTATAGAAGGTATTAAGCAACTGGTAGCATTGGATGCCAGTTGGATCCCGGACTTGGCCGACCATTCGCTGTATATCCGCCCCATTATGTTTGCCTCCGATGAAATACTGGGTGTGCGGCCTTCGGAAACATATAAATTCATCATTGTGCTTAGCCCCGCAGGGCCTTACACGGTACACCCAATGCGTATTTATGTAGAGGAAGAATCAGTACGGTCGGCACCGGGCGGGGTAGGTTTTGCCAAAACAGCGGGCAACTATGCTGCCAGTATGTATCCGGCTGCACAGGCCCGCAAAATGGGGTACGACCAAGTGTTATGGATGGATGCCATCGAGCATCGGTACGTGCAGGAAATAGGTATGATGAACGTATTTTTCATTATTGGTAATGCTGCCATCACCCCCGACCTGAAGGCTGGAACCATACTGGAAGGTGTAACCCGGGATAGTGCCCTTGTTATTTTGGCCGAAATGGGATACGACGTGCAGGAGCGACCTATTAGCATTGAGGAAATAATGGAAACTTACCAAAGCGGCGAACTGAAAGAAGTGTTTGGAACTGGTACCGCTGCTACAGTAGCCCCTATAAGAGAACTACGGTATAAAGACTATGTAATGCTGTTTGATACAGATACCTGGACAGCTTCCCCCGAACTGAAGAAACGATTGACTGCCATCCGCCATGGGCACACACCTGATACGCATGGCTGGCTGGTAAAGGTGTAGGACTGAATTAAATGAGGCAATAGGCATTTGAGTAGATAGTGTGAAATCAAACTCTATTTACCCGAACTAGATAAAACACTAATAGTAAGGGCTACAATAATAGTGTTGAAGACAAAGGAAATAAAGCTGTGCAACAAAACTGTACGGCGCACTTGCTTGGAAATAACTGTTACATCAGATACCTGAAAAGTCATACCAATGACAAAAGAAAAATAAGCGAAGTCCAGGTAGTCTGGTTTATCATCCTGTGGAAAATCCAGCCCTTTAGCAGTTGGATTGTCTTGTGCGGAATCAGCATAAAACGCATGTGCATCGCGTAGGGTAAAAATGGTATGCAGCAGTATCCAGGAAATGGCTACGGTAAGTAGAGAAATAGTGCGGTGCACTTCTCTGATAAGCTGCGATTCACCAGTAGTACGCATTAAAATTAAAATACCTGCCAGGCTAATGCAAACCGACAACAGTACAATAGAAAAGATTACCGGCCCGCGTTCATCTTCCTGCCGGAT
>CAXTDG010000369.1:0-5335 GCA_964242675.1 uncultured Chitinophagaceae bacterium | reverse complement strand
ATTCCTCCTTAGCTCAGTTGGTTAGAGCATCTGACTGTTAATCAGAGGGTCTCAGGTTCAAGTCCTGAAGGGGGAGCTTGATAATCAAAGAGTTACATCGAAAGGTGTAACTCTTTTTCATTTATGTGACCTGAAATGTGACCTCAATTAGAATAAAGAAAAGAAACGGGGAAACAAACAAGAGAAGGAAAACGTGTAAATATGGACGCAAAAGCCTGACTTCAAGGCTTGAAGCGTGGTCAGTTATCGTAACTGACGGGCTACAACATCCTGTTGTAAGCCCATATAATGGCAAAACTCATCTACTGTAACAACCTGGTGCTGTTCCTTTTTAAGGTGCTCCTTGATCTTTTTAATGAGGTTTCTGCCGTACCGGTCGCTGCGGCCGGTGATGATCTGAATGTCTTTGGGATAGATGCACAACCTGTTCATACTTGCCATGCTGGTTTAATACTTTATACTTTATCAATACTGCATCCATACTTATACGCTGGATGGGCTGTAACAAATATACTTTGATAAAGGGAGCGGATAAAGTGCGTATGATGGAATAATGTGGAATAAACGGAACGAATGACTTAGCCCTTTTGCTGCGGATTGTATGCGTTGGTAATTTCAAAGTCAAATGCCGATGGAACGGCAATTTTTTGATTATTAACCCATTTAAAACTTGATACAATGGCACAACAAAAAGGTATTATTAAACTAGATGGTACCATTGGTGGTATCACTTTCTACAAGTCAAAAGATGGTTACCTGGCCAGGGAAAAAGGTGGTGTATCTGGTGACCGCATTGCTAATGATCCGGCTTTTCAACGTACAAGGGAAAACGGCGCTGAGTTTGGCCGGGCGGGCAAGGCTGGTAAAGTTTTGCGAACTGCAATCCGTGCAATGTTGCAAAACGCCTCAGATAGTCGCATGGTGAGCCGCTTAACTACCGAGATGGTAAAGGTGATACAAGCGGACGTAACCAGCGTACGTGGCCAGCGGAACGTGATTGATGGTGAAGCGGAACTATTAGAAGGATTTGACTTTAACCTAAATGGCAAGCTGGGTACCACTATCTACGCTCCTTTTTCTGCTGTGATTACCCGTACATCTGGTGACTTGGTTGTAACCATCCCGGCTTATGTGCCTATTAACATGATTGCTGCTCCGGGTGGTGCTACACACTACAAAATTATTTCTGCTGGTGCAGAGATTGATTTTGAGCATGAAACTTTTGTAACGGATAGCAGTGAATCGGCTATCATCGCCTGGGATGGTACGGCCACTACTTCCTTAACCCTTACCAATAACGTAACAGCCGCCAGTACAAAGCCCCTTTTCCTGGTGTTGGGTGTTGAATTTTACCAGGAAGTGAACGGAGTAAAGTACTCCCTGAAAAATGGTGCTTACAATGCGCTGTCTCTGGTGAAAGTTAGTGGTATGTAACAAGCTTGTCTGCTTTTGCTCTTCATTGATAAATGGTCCTGCCCGGTGTGGCAGGGCCTTTTTTTTATAGCAAAGCCCCTAAAAGGGCAATGCTACAAGCTGGCGGCGGCCGGATGGGAAGCACCACAGATACCAGCCGCAACCTGGCAGGTGATACACACTGCAACCTGCTACTGGGTGAAAATGAACGGGGCGGCGGCGGAGATGGCGGCTGAATACTGCAGCTGGCACTACCGGGGCTGGAAACAGAGAAAGGCTGAACGGGCAGACTGCTACACGGCGGGAAGTGACAATACGAGAAAGCTTTTGCATAAAGTGATTTTTTAAAAGCATCTCGCTAGTGCAGGCAGCCATAGAAACCAAAAGGAAACGGAATAAATGCTGCGGATTACTATAGCTCAACCTTTATACAATAGTCAAGCGTGTGATATTGCTGAGGATATGCACTCAACCGTTTTATGCCGTAGTCTTTTGGTTTCTATGTGTCTTGCTGCCGGAACTACTTTTGCTGATTAAAAACACTTGGGCAAATGCTATACTGTCGGGAGTTTTCCGGCGTGGCTTTGCCATTCTTGCTTGTTGTACTGGCCGGATTTGTTGCCAAATCAGTCTGTAAACTATTGCTGTTATAAAAAGTAGTTAGCCCCTGCAATGCAAGAGCCTTTTCTTCAGTACTCGCTGGGTAGCATTACTACTCCATCTACTAACCAAAGTATGGCAGTATCAAAAGGAAAATCGCTGAATGGAATTTCTTGTACTGCTATCTGCTTACCGTTTCCATCACCGGCTGTAATGTGGTAAACACAACCCGTTACCCGTTTAAGTTCCCAAACCTGAAATGGATATTGCCTTACCTGTTTGTTGAATTGATGGCTTAGTACCAGATCAATGAGCCAGTAAGCTTTATAAGTGGCTGCCAGATGTTGTACACCATCGGTATAGGTGTATCCAGGTAAAGAATGGCGGTACCAGTTAGTTGTTCCGTTGAAGCCTGCAAGCTGTACGTTTGCGTTAGTCATAAAAGATGCTTTTAAAAGAAAAAAGAGAAAAAAAGAAAGCATCCTTACTGGTGTGGCGGCTGTGCGGCCAAAAGGAAACGGAATAAATGCTGCGGATTACTACTGCTGATGATTTGTATTATAGATAAGCGGGTGCTACTGCTGAGTACATGCACCCAACCGTTTTATGCCGTAGTCTTTTGGCTGCACTTTGTCTTTTTGCCGCCACACTATTTTTGCGGCCTTTTTTTATTCTTCTTTTAAAAGGTACTTGCTGTTTTCCTGCTTTATTTATTCCATCTTATCAATTGCTTTTCTTCCTGGCCAGAGTACTTAGCTGAATAGCATTATTACTGCTGGTGGTGGCCTTTCTTGCAATAGGTCGAACGGGGCTGCCTGGCTGTTTTCACACCTTTTGCCGAATAAAGAATTAATGTCGAATGACTGCTGCAAATGTCGAACAGGGGTGCGCTGCCCGCCTGCGCCGTGCCCCCCGCCGGCTGGGGCCGGGAATGCGATAGCATGAAGGCACCGGTCCGTAACACGCAAGGCAAGGTTTTTAGTGGCCGGTGCCGCCTGTCGCTGCATACCTGCAAAGCGAAAGGCGGCATGTCTTTTTCGGCCGCAAAAACCGCAGTCCGCAGCGGCGGGGGGCCAGCAGGGCGGCGCCCATGAACTACGTGGAGTGGTGCAGGCTGTGGCATGGTATGTAGCAAGACGGGGCCAGCCGGGGCGTTGGGTTTTGTGCGCTGGGCGGCTGAGGCCCCGGCGCAGTGGAATACTACTGCTACAGACTAAGGGCACCACGGACTGCGGCGACCGGAGGCGGCCAAAGGCCATGACAGGCTTGTGCAGCTTTAGCAAACAAAACAAGGCGGCATGAGTAGCATAGCGGAACAGGCGGCCTTGTGGGCCTGGCGTGGGCTTTGAAGTCCGCCGATGGAAGACCGCAGACCTATGTACCCAATCACACCCCTGCTGTGCGGTGGCTTTATGCGCTGGGCATCACACTGGCTGTTGGGAAGTGCTGGCTTAAAACATGGCTGCTGCGTGGGCTTTGTGCGTAAGGGCAGCGATGTTTTGTGCGGTGGCTTGCTGTTTGTCAAAAGCATTTGGCTGTGTTTAGCCGTTGTGGGTCGGCCAGCAGCGAAATGCTTTTAGGTAAGATTGCAGCTTTGCAAAGCTTGCAATTTTGTAGATCAGTGCAAGTTCTCGTTTACAAAATCCTGACTGTATGTTTTTATTAACTCTCTTACTTCCCTAAACTGTTGCATTATCTGTTCCTCTGTTCCTGATGCTTTGGCTGGATCTGGAAAATTGGAATGAAACCGCTTTGCTGTAGAAGGGAAATAAGGACACCTTTCTTTAGCATTATCACAAACAGTAACAATATAGTCGAAGCTGATGCTACTATACTCCTTTACGTTGTTTGAAGTGTGCTTTGAAATATTTACTCCATCTTCATTCATTATCTGAATAGCTCGTGGGTTTACACCATGTGTTTCTATACCAGCACTATACACTTCCGCTTTATCACCAGCGAACAACCTTAAATAGCCTTCTGCTATCTGGCTACGGCAACTGTTTCCAGTACACAGTATTAATATATTTTTCATACCATTATTAAAGCTGATCTTTCTTTAAGATAATTTCAGTTTGATTAATTGTATTTGAATAATTTGAAACTAGTTACAGCAATTAGTACCTATGCAAGTGTTCTTTTTTTCTACTGGCCTTTCAGCGTATACAGTAATGCTAGTAATACCCGTATTGGAATTTTTGAATGAAATAAGCTGTTCGTTTGATAGATACTGAACTAATATATCATCAGGGATAACGATTGGCTTGCTCTTTTGAATGGCTATGTTGGTAAACCCGTTTGCAGTTATCAGGTCCAGGTAAACCTGCTTTTGAATAGCTCCCGCCACACAGCCAGCGTACATCTCAGCAGCTTCCTGTATTTGCTTAGGTAATTCTCCTTCCAAAACAATATCAGAAATAGAAAAGTGGCCACCTGGTTTTAGCACCCTGTAAATTTCTTTGATTACTTCATTTTTGTTGGGCACCAAGTTCAGCACACAATTGCTTACGACTACATCAGCAATATTTGATGTTACCGGCATTTTCTCAATATCGCCTTGCCGAAACTCAACATTATGAACGCCTCTTCTCTCTGCATTGCTTCTTGCTTTTTCAATCATGGCCGGTGTAAAATCAATTCCAATCACCTTTCCAGTCTCCCCTGTCTCGTTTCTTGCTATAAAAGCATCATTGCCTGCACCACTGCCCAGGTCTATCACTACATCGCCTTTTTCAATTTTTGCATATTGCGTAGGCAGCCCACAGCCTAAGCCTAAATCAGCATCAGGGTTATATCCTTCTAATTGGGTATAATCATCTGACATGATGTTATACACTTCTGTGCTGCATCCACCAGCACCACAACATGAAGAAGCATTAGTGTCTCTGTCTTGTAGAGCAATTTCTGAGTACTTCTGCCTTACCATGTCTTTTACTTGTTCCTGCGTTTCCATAATTATTACATTTATAAGTTATCGAAATATTGCGATGAATACGAACAAAAAAAAGGTTAGCAACAACTGTTGCCACCTTTGTATGTTTCAAACATCTGACTTAATACCGCTTGTGCTGCTTTCCATTCTTTGGCGTCTATACAGTAGCAAACCTTTGCCCCTTCGATCTCCCCGGTTATTAGACCTGCCGCTTTTAGTTCTTTTAAATGTTGTGATACGGTACTTTGAGAAAGTGGAAGTTCTTCAACTATGTCGCCGCAAACACAAGAGTTTTTTTTTGCCAGTAGGTTTAAGATAGCAATTCTTGCAGGGTGGGCTAAAGCCTTGGCAATTTTTGCAATCTTGTTTTCTTTAACACTGAATTCGTAT
>CAXTDG010000368.1:0-5341 GCA_964242675.1 uncultured Chitinophagaceae bacterium | reverse complement strand
GCTATCCACTTGCATGTGTTGGCCAGTAATTTTCCCAAATTTCAAATGTTTTTCTGCCCAACAAAATATCTGCAGGTCTCAAAAGTTTTTCCATCACCTTGCCGCCAACCACATCACCATAAGGCGCTACCCAACCGCCATATTCAAAGGCACCTGACGTATCTTCTTCGGGTCCACCGGGTGCCTGCATTACACCGTCTAACGAAATCATTGATAAGACAATTATTTTTCTCATGTTATTTCACCTCCGGTTATAATTTGTTTTTGAAAATTAATTTTGTTACGATTCAGTTACCGTATTTATCATTTTTGTTCCCATCCATTGCTCAAAAAGTTTAGGTTCTTCGTAAGCTTTAAAAGTCAATTTTCAATGACTTATAAGTTGGTTGTTCAATTGTTTTACTTTGCTGGTAACGGTTCAACATTTTTATCACCTTAATATCTTTTTATGTTTTTACGATTCACCTACTTGTATTTTTCACCTGAGAAAGCAGCCGCAGCAAAGGAAGTTTATTTGAAGGAGGTTGCGCCGGCCATTCGGAAGCAAAAAGGTAGTAAGCAGGTATTGCTGTTGGAGCCTGCAGAAGGAAGCGATGAATTTATTTCTTCTTCATTGTGGGAAAGTGAAGCAGATATAAAAGCGTTTGAAACTAGTGCAGCTTACCCGGCTATCATTGGTAGAATAAAAGAAATGACAAGCAAACAACCGGTACAAAAATATTACCTGGTAAATAGTTAGGAATACATACTAGCCACAAAAGCAAATGCTGCTTCGGATAAATAATATCTGAAGCAGCATTTGTATTATTACGGGCTATCCTTTAGCGGATGCAATTACCCCAACCTTTATTAAGAAGTTAATAATGGCTTTATTCACCCTGCTATTTTCTTCTGCCGGAAATTTGCCATGCAACCCACCAGGAACGGTTATAAATTCATTTACTACACCGGCTTCATCCATCTTTTTATGTAGATCAATGGATTGCTGGTAAGGAACGGTCGGGTCAGCATCGCCATGCACAATAAAAGTGGGTGAGCTGTTTTTTGTAATGTATGTCATTGGCGAAACAGAAGCCGCAAACAGAGAATCTTTTGCTTTTGCACCCAACCAGTTAATGGCCGATTTACTATTGGGTTTTGGCCCATAGCCCCAGCCCCAAACATCGGTAATACCATATTTATCTACAATAGCCGCCACCTTCACATTTCCTACACCAGGGCAATTATTATCGAACTTGTGATCATTGCCCAACAGGCCTGTCATTAGTGCCAAATGCCCACCAGACGAGCCACCCATTAACACAATTTTAGTTACATCAATATTCAATGCCTTTGCATTCTTAATTAAGTAAAGCAAAGCACAACGGGCATCTTCTACAGCTGCCGGTGCAGTAGCTTGTGGTGTGAGCCGGTACTCCACATTAGCCACTGCAAAACCTGCCTTAAAAAATGTATTGAATCCGGTTTGTGATTCTTTGGTGCCGTGGTTCCAGCCACCTCCATGAATATTAATGATAGCGGGTGTAGGTTTTCCATTATTAGGAGGTAAATACAAATCGAGGTTCCCATCCCAGTCGCCAACCTTAGTGTATACTACATTCAATTGGGCTGTAAAGCCAGCCGGATATTCAACCGGTTTGATGGTGGTATCTTCCTGTGCCATCAACTGCCTGGAAGCAAATAGAAGAAAACCAAAAATGATATTTTTCATAAGGTAGATTATGATAGCAAAGAGTAATAATCAGGATAAAAGTTCGGCTACAAAATGCTGATCAAGCCATTATGTAAGTGCTACTTTTTGTAAGTCTTTTTTTGAGGAAATAAAGGTGATACACAACCAGGCAACTGGTACCAACACAGCACCTAAAATGAAAAATGAAACATAACCTGTTTGTGTAATAACAGGTACAGTCCAGGTGGTAATTAATGTTCCTAGCACAGCGGTAGTGCCACCCATTCCTGCCACCGTACCAACATTTTTTCCATGGAAATAATCGGAGGGAAGCGTTTGCACATTATTGATGAGGAACTGAAAACCAAATAACGTTGTGCTAATGAGACCAATAGCCAGGTTAATATTTTCTTTTAAGTTTTCTAACTGAATAGCAGTGATGATAAGCGAAGCCAGCATGAGGACGCAACCAATCGTAATAGCCTCTTTACGAGCCTTTGCAGCTGCTATGCCGTTGCGAATACGCACCGAAGCATAATAGCCGCCTAATAAGCCGCCAATGGCCGCCATGAGGTAAGGGAACCAGGCAAATGCAGCTACCTGTTTAATATCGAAATGAAATTGTTCCTTCAAAAAAGTAGGCAACCAGGTAACGAACAGCCACCATACCGGGTCAATGAAGAAACGAGATAGCAAATGCCCCAGGTATTATTAAATTTTAATAGCTCCTTCCAGGAGTAAGCTTTTGTTTTATTTCTTAATTGCCCTGGTTCTTGTTGCAACAAATTGGAACCCAAAATGTGTTCTTTTTCTTTGTCTGTTAACCAGGGATGTTTATCCGGAGTAGCCTTATTAATCAGTAGCCAGGGAATAATCCACAATAACCCTAAAACAGCAATTGCTACAAATGTAATGCGCCAGCCAAAAGCCAGGTAAAGTGCTGCAATAGCGGGGGCCGCCACCACCGACCCCAGCGATGCCCCTGCGCCAAAAATACCTTGTGCAATGCCCCGCTCTTTTGCAGGAAACCATTCTGCATTGCTCTTGGTAGCGCCGGGCCAGTTGCCTGCTTCACTAATGCCCAACATAAAACGGAATACGTTGAACGATGCCAGTGACCGTGCAAACGCATGTAGTGCAATAGAAATGCTCCAACCTACAATGGATACCATCATGCCCAAGCGGGTACCGATAGCATCCATCATTTTGCCGGTAGCTGTTTGACCAATGGCATAGGCTATCATGAAGAAAGTGGTGATAAGTGCCAGTGCATTTTTATTATCTGCATCGGTGATACCAAATTCTTTATAGATGTAAGGCCACATGATATTGATGGCACTACGATCAATATAATTGATTACCGTTGATAAGCCAATGAGGCCTACAATCCACCAGCGTAATCCTTTTATTTTCATAATGGCAATCCTTCGTTTTTTGCTGTGGTCTACTTCAAAAAATCTTCCCGCATAGGGCTAAACATATCTATCAGCACACCTGCTTCCAGGCACACCACGCCATGCCAGATATTGGTTGGGATATAAAAAGCATCTCCGGCATTCAGCACTTGCTTTTTACCATCAATCTCTGTTTCAAAACTGCCACTTTCCACATGCGTAATTTGTATGTGCGGATGCTGGTGTACTTTGCCAATACCACCTTTTTCAAATGCCACTTTTACGAACATCAGTTTTTCATCGTACGCCATTATTTTTCGCTTCACACCTTCTCCTACTATCTCCCAGGATATGTCGTTATCCTCAATAAATACTTTCGGTGTTTCTATTGTTTGCATGGTCTTTTTTTTAAAATGATTTTGAAATTATTACAGGGTTTTATTGTTGTACATAACGGTGTATGGCCCCGTCCAGTTTAGGTTGATGCCATTCTTAGAGAGGTTGTGCTTTGCAGTAGCGGAAAAATCTTTATTGCATTGTGCAATGAGTAACTCCTTGCCGCTCAGGATTACACTCGCAACGGTGTAATCTGCATCATCATTTTTCAATTGTATCTTCTGTACTGATGGGTAAGAGCCGGAGGAAAACTCTGCAATAGGATCGAACTTGCCGTGCAGTTCCACCACGTTTACAAATGTTTTGTTTTTCCCTCTTGTACGAATGATATAAGAAGGCTCTCTTCTCAAATTGAAGTTGGGATCATTAGCGCCAGTTCTGGTAAAAATGATAGTGGCAGAATCATCAATTAAGGAACAAACAGAGTAGTAAGAACTGCCTTGTAGAAAAGTAAATTGTGTAGTAGTATCTTTTACCCTTGCCTCAGCTTCTTTCCATAAATATTGGTAACCATTATCCTTGCCCAAAGCCTGTTGTGTGTTGGTAAAAGGCTGGTATTTAAAAGAGGTATTGATTACCTGCCCATTATACTGAAAAGGCAAATCGTACTGATGCTCAGTTGACGAGGCTGCATGGAAGATGTCAACGATTAAAGGCTTGTTTTTATCAGGCAGCAGCACCGTGTATAAAGTACGCTGCATTTGTACATCCTTGTAAGCATGCTCTTCTTTGGCACTTACTACCTGCACGGCTTTGCTACCAATGCTGCTAAACAATTTTTCGCCATGATACTTCTCGGCTTCTTTTTCTTTTGCGTCGAAATGGCTCTGCTCATCTACCACCAGTGTATTGTGGGCAATGGTTTGCCCTGCATACTTTTCATTTTCGGGTAAATAGCGGCCACCATACTTCTGCTCTATGCCAATGAACCGGGCCGAACCATAATCCTGTAAAATTTCAGTGCCATTATCAAACAGAAAAAACCCTAACTGGTCGTAATGCCCATGCGATAAACCATGCGATGCGTATTTGAAAACTGTAGTAGTAAGTGCTGCACCACTGCCGGTTCGCAACAGGCTTACGCCACCTTCATCGCCTTTGGCCCCGTCAATAAATTCGGCAGAGGTGTAAGGATAATAAGCAGGTATGTTTTTGTTGGATTGCAGGGCCGCTGCAACAGACGCTCCACCTTTATTAAGCAGTACTCTGTTCTGCTTTTTTGCAACCGTGAGTAGGCCATTATCTGCACCATACATTTCCCAGGCAATATCAATGGAAGTTACCAATTCATTGCTGGTAAAGTCCTTGTCTTTCAAGTCGTCATTAATAGGTAAAAAAGTGCCATCAAGATTAGTTTGTTGCAAGCCTGCCAGCAAGGCTTTTTTCAGGATTTGATTACGATGTTCAAAAATTTTCAACTCCGGTTTTGCTTTGCTGAGGGCGTTGGCAAAAATGTAGTACGGAAGTATAGCATAGCGTACATAATAAGGCCCTTCTGTGTAGTATCCATCCGGTGAAAACAGGTTATCCAGTTGAGCGATGAAACCGCTTTTACCATCTTTTTTGGTACCGTACAAAGCTTTTTGGATATACTCCTCATTGCCCGTTGCAATACCTACAATCCCTACACCGGCACAGGCCCACACACCATGATTATGAATGAGGTTGAACCAGCTTTCCAGATCATTCGTCATGAAGTCTACTTCCGGTTTAAAGGCTCCATCTTCAATCGTTTTTCTTTCAGCAGCGGTGAGCGAATTATAAATACAATCGTATGCCATTCCGGTGTACACCAGCCAGTTAGCATCGTTAAGTGCCTGCCAGAAAATATGGCCTGGTGAAAAGCTGGTTGACTGCGGGTGCTTCTTTAAAGTTGGGT
>CAXTDG010000367.1:0-5377 GCA_964242675.1 uncultured Chitinophagaceae bacterium | reverse complement strand
ATCTATCACCTCCATTCCACGAACAAGGCCTTCGGTGCTGTCCATCGCAATGGTACGAACGCTGTCTTCGCCCAGGTGCTGTTGTGTTTCCAGCACCAGCGTATCCCCATTTTCCCGTTTTACTTCTAATGCGTTATAAATTTCGGGCAGGTTCTTACTATCAGCAAACTGAACGTCGATAACGGCGCCGATAATTTGCTTGATTTTGCCAACATTGGCCATATTGCAATCTTATTTTTAGAAAAAGTATAAAATTTGAGGCTGCAAAAGTAAGGGTTAGCGGCTAAGAAAAAGAGGGAGATATTAGGATTTCTGATTCATTACAAACTATTGATTTTCGGTCGGCACCGCAGGCCAGACCAATGTGCTGCATAGAAGCAAAATCCGAAAGTCCATTTGGGCGCCTCCCATTGCGCCTGAACCATTCCTGAAATTTGAAGTGGCAAAAACGGCGCAAAGGGCCCGGCTATCCGTTCCAAGTCCGCAGCGCCGTCTCAGCCATGTAGCTTCGCTATCCGGTTTTTGCTCCGGCGCTTTACGGGCTTTCCACTGCTATCCGTGGCGCACTGCTGTGTTGCTTTGCTGCTATGTTGCCACTTTGCTACTACCCGGTTCCCCCTGCGCCGGGTTCAAACCCAGCGTTACAATATCGGCCGAGCCTAAGGATCTTGTACGTGCAGGCAGCCTCCGGTTTACCGAGTTTAAATTCTGCCAAGAAGGAGAGCAGACCAAAACTTTACGGTTCTCCCTGCTGACTGTCAACTGTCTTCTGCCGACTATGGCGCATCCTGCCAACGCCACAAGTGCATACTGGCGTAGGTGCGGTAGGGCTTCCATTTCGCCGACAGCTTTTGCATTTTTTCAATCAGTTGCTTCTTATCCAGCCCTTCCAGCTTAAATAGTTTTATCATTCCCTTCTGTATGCCCAAATCATCCACCGGAAACACATCCTCCCGCCCCAGGGTGAACATCAGTAGCATTTCCACCGTCCAGCGGCCAACGCCTTTTATTTGAGTAAGCAGGTCAATGATTTCATCATTGGTCATTGCCAGCAGCATGGTATCGGTAATATTATGTTCTACGCAAAAAGC
Organism: uncultured Chitinophagaceae bacterium; assembly: GCA_964242675.1. Lineage (GTDB taxonomy): Bacteria > Bacteroidota > Bacteroidia > Chitinophagales > Chitinophagaceae > JAZKFT01. The sequence goes on along the minus strand of CAXTDG010000367.1, from coordinate 4,286 downwards.
AGCAACGTTTTGTATGTATTTTACTTTGGCATTGCTCAGGCCAATAGCCCGTAAATCTTCTGGCGTAGTGGCTAGCACTTCCTGCGGCTCTGGCTCGTAGCCGTGATAGAGATCCAGAAAGCGATGAAAGATAATTTTGGCCACCTTGGTATTCAATTGTTGGCTCATAATGCTGGCCATCAATCGCACCGGTATATTCTGATGAAACTTTAATTCATGCACTGTTTCACCCAATATTTTCGCCAGGCGTTTGTCTTTGCTAAGATGTTCTTTGTAGGACATGGTCGTGAATAGTAAACACCCTCTAAGTTTACCTTGAAAAGAACTACCTCAAACTATACATCTTAGATTCGTTTACAGGAAATGGTAAGGTGCCCGGTAAAGTTAAATGGTGTAGGTCAGATGCTTTCAGCATCAATCTTAGGGTGCTATAATCCGCTTCGGTTTACGAATAGTAACCTCCGAACCTTTAGCCAGCACTACGCTTTGCGGTGGTACAGACAAATAGGGCACAAATGCTTTTCCGTACAGCCCTTCAATATCAAAATCGGCCTTGTAATTCTTTACTGCAAAGGTTTCCCAGGTAGGGTGCTCCACACCGTACTCAATAGTTGTCTTAGAGTTTAACTCGTTGTATCCCCAATAATGTTCCAGTATAAATTCTTCTTCCGATCCGGGCAGAATAGCGGCGGGAGCATTGGCTGCAGAAGCTTGTAAACTATTCCATCGCTTACGGAATTTCCATTCGTACTGTATCGCTATATTTTCATTCGTTTCTGTAAGTGTGTGGCGGGTAGGCATAGCATGGTAATGCTCGTTGTACAACGCATTAGCAACATAAGCAATTACAGGCCGGGGTACTATTTCCGACACAAATGCTACACCCCGCTGCCATTCCTTACCATCAAAATGCCTCACATACAGGCGCAGGTTTATTTCTTCAAAATGGGTATGCATAGGCCATCTAAAACCAAAGACTCTGGTATCATTGAACTTAAAACCAACCATACTCACAACCGCTTTTCCCTGCCATAAGTCCAGCTCTACATGCGGCGGTATGTAAGGCTTCAGAATTTCTACTGGTACTTCATAATTCAGCATTAGCAAGTGCTCCCAACGGGCAGTCATAAAAACGGGGCGGGTGTTCAATGAAAAGAAGTTTTATGCAAACTATAAACGGGCTGTTGCAGTAAATGTTCTGCTAATATAGACTGCCTTACGGCAAAATTGAATTACTTCGCTATACAGATAGCTTTTGCTACCAGATAAACGGGAATAGCTATCAATTTGCAAAGAATCAACAAAATAAACGTCATGAGTTTGGATACCGGAAGCAGTAAAGAAGCTATGAAGCTCAACGCTAGGGGCCTACACATCCGCCCCGCTACTTAAGCATACCTACCCCAAATCCTCGACATTTACAACCATGTTATTCTAAACACAACTGCCGTGTATAATTACGATTCCCACACTCTGGAAATGCGGCAGGCTTGGTTTGCGGAAAAGCAACAAAAAGGCCTGCCGGTTTTTGTAGCAGAGGAAGGAACCGAAATCGTTGGCTTTAGTACCTACGGTCCTTTCCGTGCATGGCAGGCTTACCAGTATACGGTTGAAAATTCGGTGTACGTAAAAGATGGCCGCCGAGGCAAGGGGATTGCTAAGCTATTGATGCAGCCAGTAATTGATGCGGCTACAAATGCCGGAATGCACACTATTGTGGCTGGAATTGATGCCACCAACAAAGCCAGCATTCACCTGCACCAGCAATTTGGTTTTACAGAAGTAGCTTGTTTCAAAGAAGTTGGATACAAGTTTGACCGATGGCTGGACTTAACATTTATGCAGTTGATTTTGAAATAGATTTAAGATTGGATTTTTAAAAGCGAGTTATGATAAGTGAAGAAGCAATAAAAATGAACACCCCTGATATGCAGGGTTATTATGGCAGATTCGGCGGCGCTTACGTACCCGAAATGCTGTACCCAAATGTGGAAGAACTGCAATCGAAATATCTGGAGATCATGTATGATGAGGATTTCCAAAAGCAGTTTCAATATTTACTACGGGAATATGTTGGCCGACCAACGCCCCTATTTTTTGCAGAGCGATTGAGCAAAAAATATGGTACTACCATTTACCTGAAAAGAGAAGATCTATGCCATACCGGAGCGCACAAAATCAATAACACTATCGGGCAAATACTGGTGGCGCAAAAGCTGGGTAAAAAACGCATTATTGCTGAAACAGGTGCTGGTCAGCATGGTGTGGCTACGGCCCCCGTGTGTGCACTCATGGGCCTGCAATGCATTGTGTACATGGGTGTCAAAGATATGCAACGGCAGGCGCCAAATGTAGCTCGTATGCACATGCTGGGAGCGGAGGTTCGTCCGGCAAGTAGCGGTAGCCAAACGTTGAAAGACGCTACCAACGAAGCCATCCGGGACTGGATTAATAATCCGGATGATACGCACTACATTATTGGCAGCGTAGTAGGTCCGCATCCTTACCCCGATATGGTGGCTCGTTTCCAAAGTGTAATTAGCGAGGAGATCAAAAAACAACTATTGGAAAAAGGCGGTGTTGAATTGCCAACGCATGTAATCGCCTGTGTAGGTGGCGGCAGCAATGCAGCTGGGGCGTTCTATCATTTTATTGATGAACCGCTAGTAAAATTAGTTGCTGTGGAAGCTGCTGGTGAAGGCGTAAATACCGGCAAAAGTGCTGCTACAACAGCTTTAGGAACCGCTGGTATTTTACACGGCAGCAAGAGCTTGGTAATGCAAACAGCGGATGGACAAGTAGTAGAGCCACACAGCATTTCTGCTGGTTTGGATTATCCTGGAATTGGCCCCATGCATGCCCATTTATTTGATAGTAAACGAGCCACTTTTATGAGTGCTACTGATGATGAAAGTGTAGTGGCAGCTATGGAATTATCAAGACTGGAAGGCATTATTCCGGCATTGGAAAGTGCCCATGCTTTGGCAGTATTACCTCGTATGGAATTTGACGGAACGGAAACGGTTGTCATTTGCCTGAGCGGCCGTGGCGATAAGGATATGGCCACGTATATGGATAGGATGAACGAGGCAAAATAGAAGACAGAAATATTTACCACGAAGGCACAAAGGAACTAAAGAAATTATCTTAGCTCTTCTTTGTGCCTTCGTTTCTTTGTGGTAAGTATTTATGCTACAATCTTATTGCCATTTGATTTCCTTCTGACAAGGAACAACGCTATCAATAAAGCTGCAATTCCACCGCCTATCCACCAATATTTAGCGTTTGATTTTTGCTCAATTTGTAATGGTGAAGTATCGCCCATAATTACCAATCCTGCCCAATATTGAGGAGACAACATGCGGCCATTATTATGAGCTAAATAATACAATTTCGCTTGTCGTAAAGCTTCATCTTTAGCTAAGCCTTTCGATAAGTTTTCATAAAAAACTTCGGTGATGGCAGCACTGGCTTGCTCATCAATTTTCCATAAGCTGGTGAGGATACTTTCGCTGCCAGCATAATTAAAAGCATGGGCTAAGGATATCATTCCTTCCCCATCTTCATAGCCAGGCTTTCCTGTTTCGCAGGCGGTTAATACCGTTAGGTCAGAGGATAAATCGCAGTTGTAGATCTCGGGTAAAAACAAGGAATTGGCTTCAGCAGCTTGCGTTGTGTTTTTCGTGAAAATCAACCTTGAATACTCGGGATGCAAATTATCTGCTTCGGCATGGGTGCCAATGTGAATGATTTTATGTTGCCCTGCTTTCTTCTTAAAATTAGCAGTGGTTGATTCATCTGCCACATACAATTCACCATCGAAAAATTTAGAAAATTTATTTACCAGGTTTACGGTAAAAGGTTGTGGCAATAAGGTAAGATAATCCTTATCAGCAGCATCTGGTTGTTGGAGCGTATTACGGTATTTTGATTTCACTTCATCTGTAAACCCTGGGGCAAATGCGATATAATTCTCTCTTGTAGCAGCATTATTTTTATTGCCGTTTAATAAGAACAAACTGTAATGGTAAGAGATTGCATGTTTAGCTAAAAGACTCTTTGTAGCCAGTTCATTAAAGCTGGTAATTTTTTGTGGCGTTAGTGTTTCAAAACTGAGATTGTATAAATTTCTATCGGGTATAATGATTACTTTTTGCTGACGAATGGAGGCCGCAATTGGCGCCCATAATTGTTGATACAAAGTTTGTAACAATTGCCCTGTTTTTGCCGCATCGTGGCTATACTTCAGCCGTCTTTGGATAATGCTATCCACCATCGGATTCTGC
>CAXTDG010000366.1:0-5379 GCA_964242675.1 uncultured Chitinophagaceae bacterium | reverse complement strand
AGCATGTTTTTGCCCCCACAACTGTATTGGAAGAAAAAGGCATAAGATCACCCGCAGGGGCTGAAAAAATATTAATGGTAGATGCAGGCCTGTTTGCGGTACGGGAGATTATGGAAGAGTTTCCCGAAGCAGTGCTGTACGGGCAGGACGTAGGCCGTAGGTTAGGTGGCGTATTTCGGGAAGCCGCTACACTAGCAGAACAATTTGGCGACCACCGGGTGTTCAATACCGCTATTCAGGAGGCATACATTATAGGTTCTTGTTGTGGTATGAGTGCTGGAGGTTGTAAGCCAATCGTAGAGGTTCAATTTGCCGATTATATCTACCCTGGCTTCAACCAGTTAGTGACGGAGATGTCAAAGAGTTGCTACCTGAGCAATGGTAAGTTTCCGGTGCAGGCGCTGATACGCATACCAGTAGGGGCGTATGGTGGCGGTGGTCCATATCATAGCGGTAGTATTGAAACCACTTTGCTTTCGGTGAAAGGTATAAAAGTAGTGTACCCAAGTAATGCCGCCGACCTAAAGGGGTTGATGAAAGCTGCCTTTTTAGACCCTAACCCCGTAATAGTGCTGGAACACAAAGGCCTTTACTGGAGCAAACTGCCCGGCACAGAAGAAGCCAAAACAATAGAACCTGCCCGTGACTACATTATACCGCTGGGTAAGGCTGTAAAAGTGCTGGAAGCAGCTGAAGAGAAATGGCAGAATGGGGAAACCTGCAGCATCATTACTTATGGAATGAGTATTTACTGGGCCAAAATGGCTGCCCGCAACTTTCCCGGCCAGGTAGAAGTTATTGACCTGCGTACCCTGTTTCCATTGGATGAAGAACTAATTTTTAAGTCGGTAAAAAGCCATGGGAAATGCTTGGTATTAACGGAAGAACCGCAATACAATTCTTTTGCTGAAGCACTGGCGGGCCGTATATCTAAGGAATGCTTCCGGTTTTTGGATGCCCCGGTGGAGGTGCTGGGGTCACTGCCCTTACCTGCTGTGCCCATGAACATTAACCTTGAAAAAGAGATGCTACCAAACGCAGAAAAAGTGGCTGAACGAATAAAGGCATTGTTAGCGTATTAGATTATTATAAAAAGGAAGCCCCGGATAAATTTATCCGGGGCTTCCTTTTTATAAAGTAAAATTAATTTTCGTCATTGCGAGAAGGGGTCTGCCCGATGAAGCAACCTCATACTTGGGTAGATTGTTACTCTTGAGGTTGATTCGGCAAGAACCTCGCAATGACGAATTGTAACTATTGCTGTTATTTCACTACATCTTCCAGTTCTGGTTCTGTTTCGTCGTCCTCTCCGGCTAACAGTTCGTCTTGAATAACGGTTTCATCTGCATGGCGACTACCTATGTTTTTGTCCCGGTTCTTTTTGATTTGCTTTTGCAAAATGTCTACGCATTCGCTAACTGATGTTTCAAAATGAACGCTGCCCTTTTTTACAAACAAATCGGGGCCGGGTACTTCCAACCTTATTTCGCAAATCTGATTATCGGGGTTGCCGTCCGACCCTATATACAGAGTTACATTGGCTCGTACAATCGTGTCGCTTTTCAGGGTGTTTACTTTTTCCCGAATGAAATCGTTAAGTGTTTCGCTGTTAGGGAATCCCAAAGACTGAATGATGATATCCATATGGTTATTGGTTTTAGAGATAATAGACACTAACATTATGCCGGAGATGGTCGGGAAAAGGAATTTTAACCAGTAGGGAGAGGCTTCTCTAAGCTATTCCTTTTTGTGCATTTCTACAGCCATTGCGGGCTTTCTTCACCTTCACTGTATCACCATAGGAAATAGTAAGATGGCTCGAGCGTTGTTCTATGTTAGTGGCTGGCCATTCACTCCGGAAGTTTCCATACTACTTGGTGATTGGTTATTTCTAAAAATTTCACTCCTAACGATTCAAAAGTCGTTCTCGAGTCCAACATTTCCTTTAAAGTCGCCATTTGTAAGGCATCGTCTTTGGTTCTCCAAATACTCACATTTGTCATGGCGTTTTTTTCTTTGTCAATAGCCACGTAATAGCCTAAGTTTCCTTTTAATTTTTTGATGGCTGGTATCAATGAATTTTTAAATTCATTATTGAGCATTGCCTCAATTTTATCTGCCTGTTCAGGCTGAAAGTAGCCGATTGAAATTCGGACAATGGTATTATTAGTATTTACTGCCATCTTTTTATTGCTTTTGGTTTGTGAATACAACATAGCATCCCCTATTAAAATCATAGCCATGATTAGGAATATATTTTTCATATTGGTATCATTTAAAATGAAAACACTGCGAAAACTATTTTACCTCTAATGTTTTTGTCTTCCAAAAAGCAAATTACAATTGTTTATTAAATCATATCTATTAGGTTTTGTCAGTCTTTAGGCTAATCAACGGTCAGAGCTTAGTGTTCCTGTCAGCCTTCATAAAGATAATCTGTCGGTACACAAAATGCTCGTACATGCTATGCTCTTGACATTGGTTGCTGTCGGCCGACATGATGCCAAACCTATGGTGGTGTCAGTTGATTAGTAAACGTTACTTTTTAAGGTACTTCTTCTTTTGCATTGTTATCTTCTCCAGGATACGTTCCCTCATTCAGAGTGAGTGCCATTACTTGTTGTTGACCACGATAGGTAGCTATGATTTCTACAGGAAGAGGTTTTGACGTATGAATTTCAAATTTTGCTACCCAGCTATAACCGACTGGTTTGCAATAGACCTTTCAAGAAGTGAGTTTGTCCCTAAACCTGCAATAAATCACTGCGTCCCGTATTCTCAAGCTTCCAGCAGGAAGACCGCTGCTGTCAACTTGTGCTATTCCAACACGAATCGAGTATCTTAATAAATTATTTGGTTTTGAACTTAATCTTTCTATACTGTATGACCAATAGCATTTTGCCTTGGGCACTGTTTTAAGTGCTTCAGGCACTGGTATTTCTTGGGCAGACGTTTGTATTGCAAATAAAAATAGACTCAGCAAATACAAATAAATCCTTTTCATTTTTTTAAAATAAAATCTTTATTCCACGCCTTGAAAGGCGTGGCAATTGGGGAATACTTTTATAAAATACAGATCGACCTTAATCCTTCTTTTGCTTATTCACCATCTCTGTAAAGCTTCTGGCGGCGGAGGAAAACTCCGATGGAATGAGGATGACGGTGGTGGTATTGTTGTCAATCCCAATTTCGGAAAGCATTTGCATGCGTCGCAGTTCCAGCGAAAAAGGACTGTTCTCCATTTCCTTGGCCCCTTGCGTTAGCTTGATAGATGCTTCCAGTTCGGCTTCTGCTTTTATAAGGCGGGCACGTTTTTCCCGAATGGCTTCTGCCTCACGGGCCATGGCCCGCTGCATGCCCTCTGGTATTTCTACGTCCTTCATTTCCACCATTTCTATTTTTATACCCCAGGGTTCGGTGGAGGAATCTACAATTCGCTGCAAAGCGTTATTAATGCTTTCTCTTTCCTTCAATACTTCATCTAGCAGGTGCTGGCCAATAATATTGCGTAGAGCCGTAACGGCAAACTGGTACACCGCCCGGTCGTAGTTAGCTACTTTAATGATGGCATTGGCAGGGTTGACCACCTTAAACCACAACACGGCATTTACTTTAATGGTTACGCTGTCTTTGGTAATGGTTTCCTGCCGCTCCAGGTCCACGGTTTTCACCCGCATATCTATGGTTCGGCGGCGGTCAATAAATGGAATGATCCAGTACAGGCCCGGACCTTTAATGCTACTAAAGCGGCCTAGCCGAAATACAATGGCTCTTTCATACTCCTGTGCAATGCACAAACCCATAAATAATAGCAGTAAAGGCACAGCTGGAATAATGAGTAATAGCGGGTTCATATGTATAACTATTTTGCTTCATCAAACTTACAGTGTAGCAGCATGATAATCAAGGTATGTTGATAGCGGGTCGTTTTCATTACAACCGGTAACAGGTGAAAACGAATGGTTTTAATCCTTGTAAAATTTTTGGATTGAAATCTGGCAAGGGAAAAGCAGATGAAAATGATTAGCATCTGTAAGCTTAACTATATTCTATCTGTCAGCCATTCAGCAAAATCAGACACGGTAAGAAACAATTCATCCGGCTGCTCTTTCTCTAATTCATCTCTCTTTGCAGTAGGTGCCCAGGCAGCAGCAACGGCTACCACGCCGGCTTTGCGACTATCTTCCATATCGCTGGGTGAATCTCCTACGTATATGGTTTCTTCCTTCGTTACGGTGCCGAACGATTGTACCAGTTGTTCAATATCTCCTGGTTTTTGATTGCCATCCAGGGAGCCATTTTTTACGGTGCTAAAAAAGGAAGCGATGCCAAAACGTTGCAATGTTATTTCGCTGCTCTCTTTTCCTTTACCAGAAGCAATTGCCAAGTATATGCCTTTGCTTTTTAGGGTGGTTAATATCTCTACTATACCGCTGAAAGGTTGGGGGCACATGTGGTGCAATACTTCGTAGTGGTGCAGAAAGTCAAGGGTGGCTTTATTATAATCACTATCGGGGGCTAATTTCTTAATGGTTCCGGCTTCATTGGGGCCAAACGTGGCTTCAATCTCTTCATCGGTTAGCGGGTGGTTTACCGGCGGCTCAACGGTTTGCCGGAAGGCTTGTATGCAAAGTGGTAGCGTATTACCCAGCGTTCCGTCTATATCAAAAATGACTGCTTTTATTTTTTGCATAATTGTTCTTTAGCGCTTAGTAGTGAAAACTGCGCCACGTTCCAGTATGTACAAATTTGATAGCTATTGCAAGTGTTCTTCACCTGCAATGAAGAGCAAGATGCTTGAGGCACTTTTTTATATGGATGAAAGAGGGCAAAAAATAGGAACTGAAGAATTTGTATATAAGCAAAAGCCCTGCTCATGATAGGGAATTACGATTCTTTAAGGTGCCAACCCGCAAATGGCTTTACGGTTGCACAGTTAGGCCCGCCATCTTTACCAGTTCCGGGAACGATGGTTTGCAGCATCGAGTTATTGCTCATCAAATCAATAGCTTCCCAGGTAATTCCCGTTAAAGGAACTTTAAGTCGTCTCAACCAAATGGTATCTACCTGGCCAGCGCAAGTGCCAATATCTATGTACACAAACTTTCCGTCTGCCGGGCCTTGCACAAAACTGCCGGAGAATTTCGGGAACGCATCTTTCGTTCTGTCGCCTTTTACTTTAATAGAAAATGTGAAAGACAAATCACTATTGGTTGCAATTTGTTTCTGTACCGTTTCGTAAGTATTGCCAGATCCCTTTTGCAAGCCAAAAAGTACGGCATGCGTAGGTTTTACAAGAACAATCTGCAAATTTATTTCTGGGTCCACTTTTAGGAATATGCGTTAATTATTAACTAAATACAGCATAATGGTACAATA
>CAXTDG010000365.1:0-5384 GCA_964242675.1 uncultured Chitinophagaceae bacterium | reverse complement strand
ATTTAGAACGAGGCGTTGTATCTCGCCTCAATAGCGATTTGTCACCTTCCAGTGTATCTTTCAACGTAAAGGATGCTATTGGTGGTTCCTCGGCGTTACCATTAAAAAAAGAAGACGTTATTACCATAGCTTCCATTACCGGGTTGAAAGACAAATACACTGTGAATATAGAAGGAGAGGTACATACACCCGGTGAGTTCGAATGGCGGCAGAACCTGACTTTAAAAGACTTAATATTATTGGCTGGTGGTTTTACTGATCTTGCAAATACCAACAGCGTAGAGATTGCACACCGCATTAAAAATGCAAATGTGGCAGAGGCACAATACAAACAGGCCGATGTAGTAAGAGTAGATATACAAAATGGATCTTTAGCTGGCAATGCAGGTGATGTAATTCTTACACCTTTTGATATTGTAATTATCCGTACAGCATCAGGCTACACAGCACAGCGGTCCGTTTATATTAATGGGCAGGTATTAAATCCTGGCCGCTATGTGCTTGAAAACAATACCCAAAGAATCAGCGATCTGGTAGAACGATTTGGTGGATTTAGAAGTGCAGCAGATAGTAATTTTATCACGATACGCCGGGTGGCTAATCTGGGAATCTCAGCAGAAGAAAAGCAGCGTTTGTTTGAGCGACTACTAAATGTAGATGCTGATAGCTTGAATAGTGATTTAAAATTAAGAAATGAAATCTACAGAAATTATGATCTGATAAGTATTGATGTAAAAAAAGCTATTACTGACGTTAATAGCACCGCAAATATTATGTTGGAAGATGGTGATCTCATTACAGTTGAAAGAGCTTCCAGTCTGATAAAGGTTTCCGGTGAAGTTTATTACCCGACAGTAATACCTTCTGAAGATGGCAAATCAATGAAGTATTATATCAGCCGTTCGGGTAGTTTTACTGATAATGCCCGTAAAAAAGGAGCAATGGTTATTTATCCTGATGGGCGGGCCAAATCGGTTGGTAAGTTTTTCTTTTTCAAAAGTTATCCATCTATTACGCCTCGGTCGGAAATTTTTGTGCCGGCTAAGAATCGCAATAATCGTAGCAAATTATCTACCGGTGAATGGGTAGCTATTTCGTCCATTTTTGCTACACTTGGAACGTTGGTAATAACTGCATTCAGATAAATTCAGCCTTACATGTTTGAAGATAAATATGAGAAAAGACCTCAAAGGGAAATAGCCCCGGATGAGATTTTTAAACTTGTTGTTAGCTGGTTATTATATATTTTTAAAAAATGGTGGCTTATTGTGCCGGTTGTGATTTTATCTGGACTGCTTGGTATATGGCAGGCTATAAGAGAAAAACCCAAGTATGAGAGCCGCCTGACATTTGCCTTAGATGATAACAATGGAAGTTCCGGTGGAAGCGTATTGAACTTGGCAGCACAGTTTGGTGTGAACCTTGGAGGTGGAACAAGCGGATTTTTTTCGGGCGATAATATTTTGGAAATCATCAAAAGCAGGCGCATTGTGGAGCGGGTTTTACTGAGCACCGAAATCATCAACGGAAAAAAAGAATACCTTATACAACATTTTCTCAACTTAAATAAAGAAGAGACGGCATCCAAAAAAATACTGGAAGTCAAATTTCCGGAAGGGCTTGCCAAGAAAGCGTTTTCTTACAGGCAGGATAGTATTTTAAAGATAACGGCAGAAAATTTTTCCTCCAAGCTGATTGTAGCAGGTAAACCTGACAAAAAGCTGGATATTTACGAGGTTAATGTGACTACTTACAATGAGCATTTTTCAAAAGTGTTTACCGACCGGCTTGTAGAAGAAACGATTAGCTTTTACACAGAACTGAGAGTAAAAAAGAATAAAGAAACGCTTGCAATATTAGAGCAAAGAGTAGCCGCCATGAGGGGCAACCTAAACAGTAGTATTGACCAGCGCTTTTCCATTCCCGATGCTAATCTGAACCCAGCGTACTCAGCCGCACAGGCACCGCTACAAAAGCAAAACACCAATATGCAGGTTTACGGCGGGGCTTATGCCGAACTGTTTAAAAACTTAGAACTGGCCCGTTTTCAGTACCTGAAAGATATACCACTATTACAAGTGATTGATGCTGCCGACTATCCAATGAAAAAAATAAAAAACGGGAAGTTGAAAACAGGCCTAACCTATGCCGCTGTTGGTCTTGTGCTAATATTGGTCTTGCTGGTATTTTACCGTAAAGTCAATCAATACTTGCAATTGTCCAAAACAAAAGCTTTTCCTGTTCAATCAATTTCAGCATGAACAATCGATCAAAGCACCTTATGGAGCTTCCGAAAATAGTAGATGGACGGGGAAACTTGTCTTTTTTTGAGAACCAAAAGCAAATTCCTTTCGACATTCAGCGGGTATATTGGGTATATGATGTGCCCGGAGGAGAAGTAAGGGGTAGCCATGCTTTCAGGACTCAGAGTGAATTTATACTGGCGCTTTCGGGCTCATTTGATTTAATATTACACAATGGACGGGAGGAATTAAAATATACCCTCAATCGATCTTATTATGGTATCTACGTACCTCGACTTAGCTGGCGGCGGCTGGAAAACTTCTCCACCAATTCATTGGCCCTTGTAGCCACCGACCAAGCTTATATTGAGGCCGACTACATTCGTGATTTCGACGAGTTTATAAACCTTGCTACCCATGCTTAATCCTACTATTTTCGATTGCTCCGTCATACAACTTCCGAAAGTGCATAACAGGGCAGGAAATATTACACCTATCCACAATTCAAAAGAAATTCCTTTTGACATAAAGCGGGTATTTTATCTATACGACATTCCCGGTGGTGAATCGAGAGGTGCACATGCACATTACAAATGCCATCAATTTCTGGTAGCCGTAAGCGGAAGTTTTGAAGTAATGGTAAATGATGGACAAGTGCAGCGGGTAGTACAGCTCAACCGGCCTTATATTGGTCTGCATATCCCCCCCCTGATTTGGGCAAGCGAAATAAATTTTTCGTCTGGGGCAGTATGCCTGGTGCTGGCTTCTGAACCGTACACAGCTTTAGACTATATCCGTGAGTATGATAAATACCTTAAACTTGTAACGGTATGACTGATATTTCTGTAGTTCCTATTGTTCGTATTCACCCACTGGCAGATGTGCAGACAGCTTCTATCGGAGCTGGCACCATTATCTGGCAATTTGCGATAGTACTAGATGGGGCTATAATAGGCACTAACTGCAATATTAATGCTCATACTTTTATTGAAAGCGATGTAAAGCTTGGTAATAATGTAACTGTAAAATGTGGAGTATATCTGTGGGATGGGATGCTAGTGGACGATAATGTATTTATTGGCCCTAATGTTACCTTTACCAATGATGTTTATCCTCGTTCGAAACAATATCCGGCAACGTTCAAGGGCTGCATTTTGCACCAAGGCTGCTCGATTGGAGCTAACGCCACAGTTTTAGGCACAGTGTCGGTTGGCCGTTATGCACTGGTAGGTGCAGGTAGTGTAGTAACTCATGACGTGCCAGACCATGCACTGGTAACTGGCAATCCAGCCCGAATTACCGGTTGGGTAAGCCGCTTAGGAACCAAATTGATACAGATAGATAACAACACATATTCCGATCCGCAAACCGGAGAATTTTACCGGCTACTAGACAATGAATTATTGCCTGCCGTCAGCAACATGGGATAAAATGATTTTAAAAAAAGATGCACCGTTCTGCAGATTATATGAGTATTAAATTTTTAGATCTTCGGGCTATTAACCAGCAATACCGGGAGCAGCTGCGGCAGGCATTCGATAAAGTATTAGATAGCGGCTGGTATATTTTGGGGAACGAAGTACAGCAGTTTGAAACCAATTTTGCTAATTATTGCGGCAGTCAGCATTGCATAGGTGTTGCCAATGGCTTAGATGCACTTGTTTTAATTATCAGGGCTTGGAAAGTAGCCGGGCTATTACCGGAAGGCAGTGAAATCATTCTTCCTGCTAATACTTATATTGCCAGTATACTGGCGGTTACGCTCAACAATTTGGTACCCGTTCTGGTAGAACCGGATCTAAATACTTACAATATCGACCCCACAAAGATTGAAGCGGCTATTACCCCTCAAACCAAGGCTATAATGGTAGTACATCTATACGGCCAACTATGCGATATGCCAGCAATCAATGCCATAGCTAACAAGCACAATTTAAAAGTAATAGAAGACTGTGCACAATCGCAGGGAGCTATACTACAAACAAAGCAGGCAGGCAGTTGGTCAGATGCGGCTGGTTTTAGTTTTTATCCGGGTAAAAATCTGGGAGCGTTGGGTGATGCCGGGGCAATTACTACCAGCGATAGCGCTTTAGCTGAAACCTTAATGGCTTTGCGCAATTATGGATCGAAAGTAAAATATGAAAATATTTATGAAGGATTAAACAGCAGGCTTGATGAATTACAAGCTGCTTTTCTTACTGTAAAACTACCATATCTGAATGCCGAGAACGAACGGCGGCGGCAAATAGCTGATCTATATTTAAAGAACATTACTCATACCGACATTATTTTGCCACAGGCGCCAATTGAACCCCAAAGCCATGTCTGGCATGTTTTTGTAGTGCGGTGCACACAACGGCAGTATTTTCAGCAGTATCTGTTAAGCAATGGTGTACAAACAGTTATCCATTACCCAATACCGCCCCATCAACAGGCAGCTTATACGCAATGGAAGGATTTACAGTTACCGATAACCGAACAAATACATCAGGAAATATTGAGTCTGCCTATTAGCCCCGTGATGTCGGATAGCGAAGTGCAGAATGTGATTGAGATCGTTAATAAATTTACCGCTGTATGAGTCTTGCCGATGCGCCGGTAGTATCGGTAGTAGTACCTGTATACAATGGCGAGGCATACTTGCCACAAACTATTGCTTCATTACAGGCGCAAAATTTTTCGCATTTCCAATTGCTGGTAGTGGATGACGGATCAACAGATGGGAGCCTTGCCATTCTGAACAGCTTTGCTCAAAAAGATAGCCGCATACAGGTGTTGCAAAAAGAAAATGGTGGTACAGTAGCTAAAGCATTACAATACGCCCTGCCCTTTATAACAGGCACTTATTTTATGTACGCATCGCAGGACGATTTTTTTAGCCCTGATTTGCTGGAAAATACCAGCCACCATGCTAGAGAAACCGGAGCCGATGCTGTGGTGCCGGATATGGAATTTTTTTTGGGCGATAAAACACCTTCCCGCCGCATGGAAGGATTGTATGGCAATAGGAAAGCTATATTAAATGGGAGGGATGCTTTTCAGCTTTCGCTTAATTGGCAAATACATGGCTTTGTGCTTTGGAAAGCCGACTTGGTTAAACAAGTGGGATATACTCGGCATTTGTTGAACTGCGATGAATAC
>CAXTDG010000364.1:0-5393 GCA_964242675.1 uncultured Chitinophagaceae bacterium | reverse complement strand
CAACATGCGGCTCACCATGAGGCCCGCATTACCATGGAAGTTTCCGGCACTGCTTTGCCCCTGCTTACTTTTCGTATGAGTCGGTCCTCGCCGGGCCGCTATGCCACCCATGAATTTGGCAAGAATGTGTATGACCTGGAAGCTACCGATGCCAGTGGCAAAAGCCTGCCGGTGAAAAGAACAGATGCAGATATTTGGGAGGTGAGCGGCTACAAAGGCACTGTGAAGCTGAGCTATACTTTATATGGAAACTATGCCGATGGTACTTATGCGGGCATTGACCCAACAAGCATCCACTTAAATATGCCCGCCACCTTTATGTGGGTGAAAGGCTTAGAGACAGCACCAATACAGGTGACGTTTGAAGTGCCGGATACCAGCTTTACCATTGCTACGCAGCTAAAACCGGGTGCCAACAAAATCTCTTTTACAGCGCCTAACCTGCAATACCTGATGGATAGCCCTACTAAAGTTGGGAAACTTACCTGGCGGGAATGGCCCATTAGCAATGGCGCTACTAACATGAATATGCGGCTGGCCTTGGAAGCTGATGCTACCCCCGAACAGGCAGATACACTGGTAAGCTGGGTGAAACGCATTACCCAACAGGCCAAAGCCGTTTTTGGTGAATACCCAGCTTACGACTATGGTACCTATACTTTTTTAGCCAGCATTAACCCCTATGTGCATGGCGATGGCATGGAGCACCGCAACAGCACCATGATATCTATACCAGATACTTTTTCGCTGGCTTATGACAATACGGAAGTGTTTGCCCATGAGTTTTTCCATTGCTGGAACGTAGAGCGGATTCGGCCCAAAACGCTGGAGCCATTCAATTTTGAGAAGAGCAACATGAGCAATGAACTGTGGTGTGCCGAAGGCTTTACGCAGTACTATGGCGGGCTGCTGTTTGTACGGGCCGGTCTTTCAAAAGATACAGCGTATAAAAGTGTGCTGGCTGGCTTAGTCAATTCAAAACTGAATACGCCGGGGGCTACGCTGTATACGCCTATACAAGCCAGCAACGAAGCGGTGTTTACCGATGCCGGTCGCTCTATTGATCCCACTAACTTTCCCAACATTTTCACCAGCTACTATGTGTATGGTGGCGCCATAGCCTTGGCACTTGACCTTACGCTACGGCAACAAGGCACAACGCTGGACAACTTTATGCAGCAAATGTGGAAGGCCCACGGCAAGCCGGAAAAGCCCTACACTGTAGCAGATATGCAAACGGCACTGGGCGTAGTAACCACGCCGGCATTTGCCAAAACCTTTTTTGATACATATGTATATGCCCCTGGCAAACCAGATTACGAAAAACTGCTGGCACCAGCCGGTTTTGCGATGCAAAAAGCAGCACCAGGCAAAGCCTGGATTGGCCGGGTACGGTATATGCCGGGGCAAAATGGGATAGCCATTGCCGGAAATACGGTACGAGGTACGCCACTATACGAAGCCGGGCTGGATGCAGATGATGTGTTATTGACTATGGATAACAAATTCATTAAAAAGCAGGACGATGTAAATACGATACTGAACGGGCACCAGCCGGGAGATAAGATTGCAGTTAGCTACCTGCATCATAATAAAAGCATGCAATCAACCATTACTGCGGTAGAAAATCCGGGAGTAACGATTGTTACTTACGAGCAGGCTGGCTTGCCGGTAACAGATGCCATTAAAGCATTCAGGAAAAGCTGGCTGGGAGTGAAATAAGAACCGATACAAATAAGCAATAGGCAACAAGCAATTTCATTTAAAAGAATGGACTGATGAATGCACCCGAAAAGGCAGAAAAGAACCTGCAAATGGAGCGGCTGCTATTTTTTTCGGATGCCGTGGTAGCTATTGCCATCACCCTGTTGGCTTTGGATATACGCATTGGTAAAATGGAGAGCGGCCACCTGCACTTTGCTGATTTGCTGAGCCAATGGAAAACGGTGGTCGCATTCCTGCTGTCGTTTTTCAATATTGCCAACTTCTGGAAAACGAACAACCAGTTTTTTATCTACATCAAAAAAATAGACGACCGGATGATGTGGTACATCATCCTATGGCTACTTTTCATTGTGCTGTTACCGTTTTCTACTTCGCTGGTCAGTAATTATTTTTCCGATGTGGCGGCTATTGCTACCTATAGTGCTAATATTTTGCTGATTGCGCTGTTTCAAAATTCCATCTGGGATTATGCTTCCGACCATCATTTTACCGATGGAGACAAACTGCCAGCAGAAATAGATAGCCGGGCCCGTTTTTTATGCAATATGGATATGATTAATAGCCTTATTGGGCTAGTCCTTTCTTTTTTTAGCCCATTGATAGCGTTTATACTACTCTTCACCAAGCTGCCTATCTTTATAGTAGCAGGTATTTGGTACCGCAACCAGATAAGGTTAGGCAAAATAAATGCGGACAAAAAGAGGAGTAAGAAAGGCGATTTATTTAAAAACCAATAATAATAAGGAGTCAACTGAAATCAGCGTACAGCTAACCGGTTACCGTCCCCTTGATAAAAACAAAACAGCCACACTTTAGAGGTGTGGCTGTTTTTATATACAGTCGTAAAACTTATTTCACTTTACCCATCTTAGCTTCTACGCTAAGGGTAGCATGAGGCACCACCCGCAGGCGGGCCTTGTCTATCAGCTTACCGGTTACCCGGCAAATGCCATAGGTTTTGTTTTCAATACGGATCAGTGCCTTTTCCAGGTGATCGATATAGGTAATCTGGCGGCTGGCCATTTGGCTCAGTTGTTCCCGTTCCATGCTCAGGCTACCATCTTCCATCGTCATGTAGCGGGCATCGTTGTCGCCACCACCTTCATCTTTGCGGGTGATAACGCCTTGCAGATAAGCCAATTCTTTTTTAGCACTTTCCAGCTTACGATTAATCAGTTCCCGGAATTCAGCCAGGTCAGAATCGTTATAGCGGTTGTTCATCGCCATCGGTTCGGGCGGTGCACCAGAAGCATCTAATACCGAACGGGTAAAATCAGGATCGTACTTAACAGACGTTTTCACGTTGGTTTTTACCGATGGAGTATCTTCCTTTTTATCTCCTTTGCTGGTTGCTTTAGAACCGGTTTTAGCTGTTGCAGCTTCGGGGGCATCAGCAGCAGTCTTGCTTTTAGCAGATTTTGCTGGCTTCGTTTCTGTAGCCGACGCAGTTATATCTTCATTCACGTTTTTTGCCGGAGCATCAGTGGGTGCAGGTGAGGTTTTCTTGGGAGCTGTTTCCTTTACTGGCATAGTTGTTTTAGCTGTTTTTGCAGCTGTATCTCTAGTAGCTGGTTTTTTTGTACCTGCCATGTTAAGACTCTTTTTTATTTATTGAAACAATAATTGGGTTATCGTTTATCTCAATTTGAGTGCCGTCCTTTACTTCTGACACCCATGTAAGCGAATCTGCCAAAATTTCGGCGCAAATATAGTTTTTAAAACGGTTAACAGAATTTTGTAAAATATCATTTTGGGAAAGCTTTACATCTATCCGGTCGGTTAGGGCCAGGCCCTTGTCTTTGCGAATATTCTGGATGCGGTTTACTAGTTCACGAGCATCGCCTTCTTGCTTCAATTCGTCTGTCAGCGTGATGTCCATGGCTACGGTAAGAGCACCTTTGTTAGCAACGCTCCAGCCTGGAATGTCCTCTGCGGCTACATCTACTTCATCCAGTTTAAGGGTAAAAGCCTCACCATTTAGTGGTAATTCTATCTGCCCGTCTTTTTCTAAAGTGGCTATATCCTGCTGGGTAAAGGCCGACAAAGCGGCAGAGACCAGTTTCATCTTGGATCCCAGCTTTTTACCTAACGCTATGAAGTTGGGTTTTATTTTCTTCTTAATAAAGCCTTCTGTGTCGGTCAGGTATTCCATTTCCTTCACGTTCACTTCCGCTTTTACCAAATCTTCCACCTTTTGCAGTTGCTCCTTCATGGTGGGGTTCAGTACTGGTATCAGCACTTTTTGTAGCGGCTGACGAACCTTGATATTTACCTTTTTCCGAATAGATAGCAATAGGCTGCTAGCATCCTGTGCCATTTGCATGCGTTCTTCCAGCGCCTTATCTATTATACTTTCATTTACTTTAGGGAAACCTGCGTGGTGAACAGAAGTAGAATTGTCCTTACCGCTTACCGCATTCAGATTGGTATAAATAGCATCGGAAAAGAAAGGCGCTATTGGTGCAATCAAACGCATAACGGTTTCAAGGCACTCGTATAAAGTTTGGTAGGCTGCAATTTTATCGGCTTCATATTCACCTTTCCAGAACCGGCGGCGGCTGAGGCGAACGTACCAGTTGCTCAGGTGCTCATCTACAAATTCTTCCACGGCACGGCCGGCAGCGGTAGGTTCGTAGTCATCCATGTAGCGGGTTACATCGGCTATCAGCGTATTGAGGCTGCTCAAAATCCAGCGGTCAATTTCGGGGCGTTCAGCAACGGGGATGTATGCTTCGTTGAATGAGAAATCGTCCACGTTGGCATATAGTACAAAGAATTGATAAGTGTTGTACAGCGTACCGAAGAACTTGCGTTGTACCTCTTTGATGCCATCAATATCAAACTTCAGATTATCCCAGGGAGATGCATTGGTGATCAAATACCAACGGGTAGCATCGGCACCAAAGCTTTCAATGGTGGCAAATGGGTCAACGATATTGCCCAGGCGCTTGCTCATTTTGATACCGTTCTTATCCAGTACCAATCCGTTGGAAACAACGGTTTTGTAAGCCCGGCCGTCAACTTTATTAGTGGGTAGACTAGCTTTTCCTAATTCTTCTTCAACGCTTTCTTTTATTAAACTTCCAATGGCGTGTAGCGTATAAAACCAGCCACGGGTTTGGTCAACGCCTTCGGCGATAAAATCGGCCGGGTAGTTTTGAGCAAAGATTTCTTTGTTTTCAAAAGGGAAATGCCATTGAGCATAAGGCATGGCGCCACTGTCGAACCAAACGTCGATTAAGTCAGGCACTCGTTTCATCGGTTTGCCAGAAGGCGAAACAAGAACTATATCATCCACATAAGGCTTGTGTAAATCTTCAATGGATGAAAGGTTGCCAGCAGCATCACCTAACACTTCTCTAGCTTTCGCTATTTCAGCTTCCAGCTCAGCTTTTGAACCAATGCATTTTTCTTCTTCACCATCTTCCGTACGCCAAACGGGTAACGGTGTACCCCAAAAACGGCTACGGCTCAGGTTCCAGTCTACCATATTTTCCAGCCAGTTACCAAAGCGGCCAGTACCAGTGCTGGCCGGTTTCCAATTGATGGTTTTATTTAGTTCCACCATTCTATCCTTCAAAGCGGTGGTTCGGATAAACCATGCATCTAGCGGATAATATAAAACCGGTTTATGTGTACGCCGGCAGTGCGGAGATCTGTGTTCGTAT
>CAXTDG010000363.1:0-5394 GCA_964242675.1 uncultured Chitinophagaceae bacterium | reverse complement strand
CCTTACAACTAAGGGGGCATGGCGGCAGTGCAGGCCAGGCACCAATTACGGTAATTGATGGCGTACAACGTGAATTTTATTCTTTAGATCCGGAAACGATTGAATCTGTAACAATTGCTAAAGATGCTTTGTCTTCCATTCTGCTGGGTCAAAATAGCTCAAGAGGAGCATTGATTGTAACCACCAGGCGGCCGGAAGCAGGTGCACCCCATTTAAGCTATACAGCCGAAACCGGTTTTCAATCATCGCTGGGCTTGCAAAAGCCTTTGCCAGCTTACCAATACGCTTATCTATTGAACGAGGCGCTGCTAAATGGTGGTCAGCAGCCAGCTTATACTGCTGCTGATTTTAATGCCTATCGCAATGGTACCGACCCGCTGGGGCATCCTGATGTAAACTGGTATAATGTGCTCATCAGAAAAAATCCGGTACTCACCAGCCACAACCTGAATATAACAGGTGGTGGAAGCCTTGCCCGGTACGTGGTTTCAATGAACTATATGAACCAGCAGGGAATGTTTGTAACCGACCCTACTAATAGCTACAACACCAATGCTCAATTGAAACGCTATCTCATCAATAGCAAAGTAGAAATAGACATCAATAAAAACTTCAATGTTGGTTTGCAATTGTTCGGTCGCCTACAGGAAGGAAACCAGCCTGGTGCTACCACGCAAACTGTTTTGAGTGGCCTGTTATCTACACCTAATAATGCCTACCCGGTGTACAACCCGAATGGTTCTTTCGGGGGATCGAATAACTATAGCCAAAACCTGCTGGCGCAAACGCTCCAGTCCGGTTACATAGCTGATAATTCACGGGACATTATGGCTAACCTGGACCTGAAGTATAAACTGGATGATTACTTAAAAGGATGGTGGGTTAGTGCAAAAGGCAACATCTCTGTTTCGTCCTCCAGTATTTTGAATCGCAGTAAACAACCACCTGTTTTTTCGCTGGCAGTTTCATCTACCGGTGATTCTGTTTACAACCGGTTTGGTAGTACCGTTAACCAACAAAATAACTTTACTACCACTGCCTGGTCACGTTACTGGTTTGCTCAGTTAGCTACTGGCTACGACCGCCAGTTTGGAGAGCATAAAATAAGCGGCATGCTACTGTACGACCAGAAAAAGATGTTGCTGAACTACGACATCCCATCCCGCCTGACTAACTATGCCGGCAAAGTATCCTATAACTATGGAGGAAAGTATTTTGCCGAAGGCGCCCTTGTATATGGTGGATACGACCGCTACCAACCCGGCCATCAATACGGACTGTTTTATGCAGCTGGTTTGGGTTGGGATTTAGCCAAAGAAAACTTTTTGAAAGGACAGCAAAACTGGCTTCAACAATTAAAATTAAGAGCTACTTACGGAAAAACGGGTAACGCCAATGTGGATAGTTATGGCTACTATGTGTGGCGCTCTTATTTCTCTGGTGTTGGCGGCTGGTACCCTATTGGAAACAGCTATCCTAATGGGATAGGGCTGGCCGAAAACGGAACACCGGGCAATCAAACGCTGGCTAATGTGACAGCTACCTGGGAAAAAGCGAATAAGCTAAATGTAGGGCTGGATATTTCTATGTTGAAAAACCACTTGCAATTAACTGCCGATTATTATAATGAACGGTATTATGATGTGCTACAACAGCGGGGCAGAACCATTGCGCTTATCGGCATCAATTACCCAGCTGAAAACATTGGTATCAATCGGTTCTCCGGTGGCGAATTTTCGATCACCTATCAGAATAAACTGAAGAATTTCAACTACTTCGTAACGGCCAATGCTGCCGTACAACAAACTAAAGTTTTATATAAAGATGAACAAAGTAGGGCATACTCCTGGAACGTCGAAACCGGCCACCCGGTAGGCCAGCGCTTCGGGTTGATAGTAGATGGATTTTTTGCTAGTGATGCCGAAGCCAAAACCAGCCCAACCATTACTGGTTACAGGCCTTTGGCAGGTGACTTCAGATACCGGGATTTGAACAAAGATGGTGTCATTGACCAATTTGATCTATCAGTTCTGGGTAAGGAAAGACCCCTGATCTATTACGGGCTTACGTTTGGATTTGATTTTAAAGGCATTGAGTTTAGTACGCTGATTCAAGGGGTGAAAAACAGGGAGAATTATGTAAATAATGGCTATGTGGATGCTGGTTTCCAAGGGCAAAACAATGGGTACTCCCAAAGCTATCAGCAGGCGCTGGGTAGATGGATTCCGGAGAATGCATCAGGCGCTTTATATCCCAGGCTGACGGCTGGCGGAAGCGGATATAATTACAATCCTCTTTTTAGTTCTAACTCCTATTTTTTGAAAAATGGAAACTATTTCCGTATAAAAAATATCCACCTGGGCTACTCGCTGCCATACAAGTGGCTAAGCCGATTGAAGCTGGGTAATATCAAGCTGTTTGTAGAGGCGCAAAACCTTTATACCTGGGCAGCATACGGCATTACAGATCCTGAAGTTTCGTTGCCAAACTATCCCATTCAGCGGGTAATTAATACAGGCGTAACTATTAAACTGTAAAAATTTACAAACAAGAGAACATGCGTACAATTCACTTCATGATAGTGGTTGCTGCTGGTATAGGGTCGCTCACATTATCTTCCTGTTCAAAGTCGTACGAATCGGTGCCGTTGGGCCAGCAAATCACTTTAGATCTGGCGTTTGATCCCAATGATTCTGCCGGTAGAAATGCCTTGCGTTACCTGGCTACCACCTATCAGCAAGCATTGCCCGACGGCCATAATAGAGTAGGTGGCGATTACCTGGATGCTGCTTCTGATGATGCAATATCCTCAGCTCCGGGTATACCTGCTGTACAGCAAATTGCTACTGGAGCTTACACCGCAGCGCAAACCAATGCCGATAATGTGTGGAGTAATTATTATGCGGCCATTCGCAATGCCACGGTATTCATTATCAACATTAACCGGGTGCCGCTAAAAGAGGTGTTGCCAAACGGACAACTGGCCCGCCCGGCTTACCGCTCAGAAGCTCGTTTTCTACGGGCCCGTTTGTACTTTGAACTAGTACGGCGCTACGGCGGTGTTCCGCTTCTGAAGGATATGGCTCCGGAGATTACAGATAATATTCAGTTGCCACGAAATTCCTTTGCAGAATGTATTGATTACATCGTAGCAGAATGCGATAATATCAGAGACAGCCTTCGCACACAAGCCATGATTGGCAACAGTGAGTATGGCCGGGTAACCAAAGGTGCCGCTATGGCCCTTAAAGCAAGAGTGCTATTGTACGCTGCCAGCCCTTTATTCAATGGAGGAAACATTAGTACTTCGCCCCTTACAGGCTATACCAGTGCAGACCCCAACCGCTGGAAAAGAGCTGCTGATGCAGCAAAAGATTTGATGAACCTGGGCACCTATCAGCTAATGCCGTCATTCGTTTCTGTCTTTATTACCCAGGCTGCACCAGTGGGCAACAATCCTGAAAAAATCTTTTGGCGGCAGGATGGTAATAATACAAATATCGAAAGCAACAATGCCCCCGTGGGGTATGCATCTGCCGGTGGACGGGGCATTACCAGCCCTACCCAAAATTTGGTGGACGCTTTTCCTACATTATCCGGCAAAGGCATTACCGAAACCGGCTCTGGTTACGATCCGTCAAATCCATATATGAATCGGGATCCCCGGTTGCAAGGGACTATTTTTTACAATGGTTCATTCTGGCTAAACCGGGAAGTACAAACATTTGAAGGCGGTTTAGACAAACCGGGTGGTACCATACAGCAAACCAAAACCGGGTATTACATGCGAAAGTTTATGGGCCAGTTTGAAAATGTTACTAATAATCCGCCTACTTATTCCAGCGTAAACCATGACTGGGTGTATTTCCGATATGCAGAGGTGTTGTTGAATTTTGCTGAAGCTACGAACGAATTTACCGGCCCTACCACGGAAGTGTACAATACCATAATTGCCTTACGCAAACGGGCTGGAATAGCAGCAGGCATAGATAGTTTATACGGCTTGAAACAAGGAATGGCCCAGGCAGAAATGCGGAATATCATCCGAAATGAAAGAAGAGTAGAACTGGCTTTTGAAGAACATCGTTTCTGGGATATCAGGCGGTGGAAAATTGCAGAAGCGGTGTACAATACAGCGCCGCTGTACGGATTGAATATTCAAAAATCAAGCGGTGGGCAAGTGTTCTACAATAAAATTCCGGTACTGACAACAGTGTTTCGCAATCCGCAAATGTATCTCTATCCCATACCGTATACCGAGGTGATAAAGAACCCCAATATGCAACAAAACCCTATGTGGTAATTATACCGCTGGTCATCCAAAATCATTTTCTGATAATGAAAAATATTACAGCTTTTCTTCTCCTTGTTTTTTCATTCCTCACTTCTGGCGTGGTAGCACAGCAAAAAGCAATCAGAGGAATTATTAAAGATGTATCCGGCCCGGTGGCAGGAGCCAGCATCACCGAAAAGGGGCGATCTACTAATGGTACTTCGGCCGATGAGTCTGGGCGGTTTACCCTTACCCTGAGAGGAACTTCCAATGTGTTGGTAGTATCCGCTGCCAACCATCAGAGTATTGAGGTAGAGCTTAAAAAATTCAATACAGACGACATCATCAATATCAATCTGCAACTTACTAACGGTTCTTTAGATGAAGTAGTGGTGGTAGGCTTTGGTAAGAAAAAAAGAATTACGAATACCGGTGCTGTTAGCGGTATTACCGGTGCCGAAATCCGTACGATTCCTACTTCCAGTGTACAAAATGCACTATCAGGAAAAGTACCCGGTTTTTTTGCCCAGCAACGCTCCGGCCAACCGGGACGTGATGCTTCGGACTACTACATACGGGATGTAAGTTCATTGAAAGAAGCTGGTAACCGTCCGCAGATAGTGGTGGATGATATTGCGTAGACGTACGAGCAGCTATCTCAGATCAACGTGAACGAAATAGAAAGTATTTCTATTTTGAAAGATGCCTCAACAACGGCTATTTACGGTATTAAAGGAGCTAATGGGGTGCTGGTAGTTACAACAAGAAGAGGATCAACAGGCCGTCCCACATTTAATTTAAGAGGCGAAGTGGGTATGCAATCTCCGGTGCGTACACCTAAGTTTTTAAACTCATACGAAACAGCAGTACTTGTAAATGAGGCGTATAAAAACGATGGCCTGCAACCACAATTTACCCAAAGGGATCTGGATCTTTTTCAAAGTGGTGCCGACCCTTACGGACATCCGGATGTAAACTGGTACAAGGCCATTATGAAGCCTTACTCTTTACAGGCTAATACTAACCTGGACATTTCCGGTGGTTCGCAGAGTATCAAGTATTTTATTTCCGCAGGCGCCTTTACCCAAAACGGAACCATAAAAGATTTTTCTACCAATACC
>CAXTDG010000362.1:0-5458 GCA_964242675.1 uncultured Chitinophagaceae bacterium | reverse complement strand
GGTACTGGCGCTTCTACTGCCGGGCAAACTAGTGATCCTACCCTTCTGGCTAACCCCGACATTACCTGGGAACGCACTTTTCAGTACAATGGTGGTATAGATATAGGATTGATTAAAAACAGAATTAGCCTTTCGGTTGATGTGTATCAATCTAAAACAGAAAAACTCCTATTGCAGCAGAGTACTCAGTTATTTACTGGCGTACCCCGCTACTGGAACAATATTGGCCAGCTGCAAAACCGGGGTATTGAAATAGACCTTAGTACCGTGAACCTGCAAACCAAACGCTTTCGCTGGACTACCAATGCTAACCTGGCCCATAATAGAAACAAGCTGCTTCAATTAGGCCTCGAAAGCCGCATCCTAAACCAGGGTGAACGTACCGAAGTGTATCAAAACAAAGTAGGCGATCCGCTCATACAGTTTTACGGTTATAAAACGGATGGGGTATGGCTGAGCCAGGCGCAGATAAATGATGCCCGAAACAAAGGACTTACCTCTGGCCTAAGCAACTTGTTTGTACCCGGCGGCCTGAAACTGGTGGACCTAAATGGCGATAATAAGATTGATGAAAATGACCGTACGGTTATTGGGTCACCTTATCCTGATTTCACCTGGGGCGTAACTAACAGCTTCACCTTTAAAGGTTTCGACTTTAGCTTTCTAGTGCAAGGCTCGCAAGGTGGTAAGTTGATTAATGGCGACCCGAACTACAACGAAACCAAACGCATCAACAAAGCTTACAATCAAAACCGCTGGATTAGCCCTCAAAATCCTGGTGATGGCAAAACGCCTTACTCTACTGTAGGCTTCAACTGGCTATTAACGGATTATGTGGCGGAAGATGCATCGTACTATACCATTCGGGAAGTAAACCTGGGTTATACGCTGCCGTCAGTAATTACAAAAGCCATTCACATCGGTTCGGGCCGATTCTATTTTTCTGCTCAAAACTTATACTACCACATGGCTAGTGGCTACCGGGGCATCAATCCCGAGGCCCGCTTTACTACCGGCCCTTATACTACACCACTGGTTGACGGCTACCAACGAGGCGGTTATCCTTTGCCCCGTACTTTCCTGTTTGGCCTTGATGTAAACTTTTAAAAACAAACAACGAATAATAAATAGTGAACAATAATTGAAAGCCAGGAAAAACCTGCTTTTACTAATCTTCTCTTTTCATTATTCATTGTTCCCTGTTCATTGCTCATTTCCTAACCATTCACTATATGAAATCGCTCTATATTTTTTCACTGCTAGCTATTTGTGGGCTAGCTGCTTGTAACAAAGTCATTGATCTGGTGCCAGAGTCGAATCTCAACACCGTTACTTTTTATTCCAATTTTGCAGAGATGCGGTCTGCACTTAATGGTGCTTACAATGGTTTGCAAACACCTATGCTATACGAGTGGCAACTAACTGAATTGCGTAGCGATAATAGCAAACAAGGTGTACCAGCTAGCACCTCCTCTGTAAACCGTGACCTGAGCGATCTGGACGTGTTTTCCGTAAGCCCCAGCCATGCTGCTATGACTAATTATTGGCAGGCTTGTTATTTCAACATTCGCAATACCAACATCATTTTGCAAAAGCTAGGCGTGGTGTATGATACAGCCGCTGGCAAGTTTACTATTAATGATGTAGGCGCTGTATCAATGACCGATAAAAAGCAAATAATGGGTGAGGCCTCGTTTCTACGGGCTTACCAATACTTCAACCTGGTACGGTTGTTTGGCGGAGTATTCCTTATTACAGAACCTGTTTCACCTGAGCAGGCCAGAAACATCAATCGCACTTCAGCAGCTAGTATTTACAAGCTAATAGAAGCCGACCTTCGGCTAGCAGCCGATAGCATGGCTACCACAAGGTATAGCGCTACCTCTACCGACCTTGGCCGGGTTACCAGTTGGGCAGCCAAGGCCCTGCTGGCTAAAGTGTATTTGACACAAGGCCGTAAAGCAGAAGCCATTACACTGCTGAACGATGTACGCAACAATAGTGGCTATGCTTTGCAAACTACTTATGCCAATGTGTTTTCTACTGCTAATGAAGCCAATTCAGAAATACTATTTTCTGTACGATACAAAGCTGGTGGCCTGGGCTTAGGTGCACCGTTTGCCAACCTGTTTGGCCCACTGGGCAGTGGCTCCACCGTGGTAGCGGGTGATGGTAGCGGACTTAACTACCCCACCGCCGATTTTGACACTACTACCAACGGCGACCCCCGCAAAACAGTAATTATGGGTACTTATGGTAGTGGCTCAGCCGGTAAACCATACGTAAGGAAATACCTGACCACCGGTAGCGTAGCGAATGATTCAGAGAACGACTGGCCGGTGCTACGGTTTGCTGATGTGCTGCTGATGCTGGCTGAAGCACAGGGTTATAGCCAGACTAGTTTAGATTTAATAAACCTGGTACGGGTAAGAGCTGGCCTCACTGCTTATACAACAACAACGGTAGCCAATGTGGCCCAGTTTGAAACGGCGCTATCCAGAGAAAGACGCATTGAATTTGCTTTTGAAAATCAGCGCTGGTTCGATTTGTTGCGGTTCAATACAACCCTTACAACCATCACAGCAGAGCAGACCATTAAGAACGAATTTGCCCGTGACTTTGCACAGCATTACAGCCAGTACACTGCACCAGCATTACCGCTAGCACAGTTGCAGGCAAACGTCACCAGAGATCATTTACTACTACCCATTCCGCAGCGAGAAATTGATAATAATACCTTCCTAGTTATTCCACAAAATCCAGGATACTAATCTGGGCTGTACTGGTTGCAATACAGAATATAGAAAGGGGCGATGAGAACTGGTTCTCATCGCCCCTTTCTATGTTTTAGCAGCTTACTTTTATTCTGTTCCCTATCCTGGATTTCTATAACAAGACCAAATGCCTATACTGGTTGTATTGTTGATTATGTGCCTGGTTACTAAGTTGTATTCCGTCAGCCAGAAAATGAATCTAAACAGCGAACAGCTAGTAGAAGGTGTACCCGCCAACCAACATAGTAAAAACTTTACATTAAGTGATTGTCGTTTCGTTAAAGGGAGATTTATAGCAAGTTGTTCCAGGTCTGTCGCAGAGGCATGGCGGTGGTTTGGACTGTTGTATGGTGCCTAATGTTTATGGCTTGGCGATGTGGATATTAAAAATATTGTTTCAACCATTTTCTGTCTTACTTATCGTCTGTAAATGATTTCACAGGAATTGGCGGTTGTCTTAATTTGAATAAAATATTCATTATGAATTGGGAAAGTCCAGGTTTCGAAACCATAGCCATTGCTTTATAAACATTGGGCAATTGTTCTGATGCAAACCTTTTTGTCGCTTTATCGGGAACAGATGAGTTACTCAAGTATATCAACAATGGAATTATTTTGTTGCCCGTAATCTGTTTTATTAATGCAATATTGTCTGTAATGTTTTTAATTGTTCTGGTCGGGTTCTTTGAGTAAGAATATAGTATTCCTTCATTGTCAAACCAGTAGTCTGCAATTTCATCTTTGATAATCTCCTTGCTGTCGGACGGCAATATCATAGTTAAACTTTACTATGTGTTATTTAGTTTATTTAAAAATATTCCGATTTACTTATGCAAGTTGGTTTCGGCATTACTACTAACGATTAAGCATTGCTGAC
This sequence comes from uncultured Chitinophagaceae bacterium, assembly GCA_964242675.1. Taxonomy (GTDB): domain Bacteria; phylum Bacteroidota; class Bacteroidia; order Chitinophagales; family Chitinophagaceae; genus JAZKFT01. Next base: position 1,807 of record CAXTDG010000362.1, on the reverse strand, counting down.
GACGACGCAGGATGAAAGTTCGATTGGCGTAAAGTGTTCGCCGCTGGCAGCAATGCCGTATAAGCTGCTGTTTTTGTTTAATGACTGGTCAATTATTGATTGTCGCACCGATAATACAGTCAATTACGTTGTCTGCTCTACAGCCGTTGAGTCCTGCCCCCCAGCAGGCGTTGAATTCGAGTATGAACCATCCTGTATGCTGACTAAATGCAATGTCAATAACTGCAACATTGGGTAACTCGTTTTTACTGTCATTAATAAAGTTTGTTACAAACTCTTTTCCACTTGTCAAGTCTGCTGAACCTTCATAAAAAGCAATGTCTTTAACTACACCGTCCATTACAAAACTTCTAGCTTCCGCCTCTATACTGTCGACAACGTTTGAAACTAAAATTTCTTCCGTGTCGTGGAGTCCTTTTGTAATTTCTTTAAAGTCAGCAAGGGTTTGAAAAACACCTGCTAGAAACATCTTCGGAGTCACAGGTTTAATAAATACAGGAAAATCACTTTCTACAATTTGACCGATTTGTTTTAGTTCAACATTTCGCTTTGTCCACTTATCATTAAGTCGTGCAATTAATGTGTCGTCTGGTGAAAGGAGGTCAACGTTGTAGATTTGAGCCAATACAAATGCAAACGCTTGATTACCATAAATGGCAATCTTTTGTTTTGCCAACTCTTCGTCCTTAATCCAGTACTTTCCGAGTCGTTTAATTTGTCCGCCACTTTTCGTCCAGGTTACAAATACTTCCTCAAATTCAGCATCTGTCTTTTCAGGGATAAGAAGTGTCGTTGGTTTATCCATAGTGATGGTCTGTAAAATAGCAGCTAATGTTCTAGGCTTGCCGCAGGACTGAAATCTTTGCCGTGTCAGTCCGGCGACTGAAGCCGATTGAAAACTGAAGTTGAAGTTAACAACTAAAAGCCAAATAGAATTCGGTCAAGCCCGATATTAGATGATAGTAGTGCAACTGTCGATTGTCATTCCGTCCGCCAGACTTGCGATAAACCTTTTGTCAGCTGCTGTATTTTGTCGCTTGTGCTATTTTATTTTTGTAGCTTGCTCAATACACACAGTCATAATATTTTTAATTTTTGGAACTTCAAAATAGTCGTCTGAGAAATATTCTCCGATAGTTATATCCCCATTTAGTTTTTCAACAATACAATTGCTGAATGTTTCAGAGTCAATATTTTTAAACTCGTTTTTAAGTGCTAAACCTTTTTTTAGCTTGTCTTTAAACGCCAATGAATATTCAGGCGTCAATTGAAATTTAAAGTTTGTGTCAATTATATTTGGTCTAACGCAATCTGCAAAAAGTAAAATAGCACTGTCTTGCATGGGACCTTCCAATTTAAAAAATCCATCTGACTGTTTAAACCTTTCAACTAATGTTGAATCATTTTTAATAAAGTTATAAAAGTGAGGAATTAAGCAGTCACATACTTTTGAAGAGTCAACACCTTTACCGAACATTTCATTGACAATATTTATGCAAGGTTTTCTTGGAATATGTATGTTATCGACTACAATTTCATCAACCACTTTCTTAGGTCTAAAATAGTTACAAGTCCAGATACCTATGAATGAAAGAGCAATTAATATATTGAATTTTGTGCCATTGCTCATTTGCATTGTCAAAAAGTAGTTTGATTAATTTGGTTGTCTCGTCAATATAGCAGTCAACGAACAGGTATTGCTACAGTTTGGGCATTTGAAAATCGTCACGTCGGGACTGCTGCTGATAGCTAAACTGTTGCTGATGTTTATTCAGTAGCCAAATTTATAACCTCAAGCCGGACCTGA
>CAXTDG010000361.1:0-5460 GCA_964242675.1 uncultured Chitinophagaceae bacterium | reverse complement strand
TGCTTCGTCGGGCAGAGCCTGCCCCGATAAATCGGGGAACCCTCCTCGCAATGACAGAAAGAATTGAATAATAATCAAGAAGCAACCAGCTCAGCCGAGTTGGTTGCTTTTTTGTTTCTATAAGACCATGCCGGTTCAAAAGTTCGACTATACAATTGATTTTGCTACTACCAATTTTCGGGAACATCCAGAGTTATATGGTATTGGAAAAGGAGAGCAAGGCGTATTGTTAGTGCAGCCTTACAAAAGCGAAATTTTACCCTATTGGCGGTTCAAAACGCCGGAAATAGCAAAAGAATCGTCTAAAAAGATTTACGAGTTGTTTTTGAAGTATGGGCAAAAGGATGATTTTGTTGGGATGGATATGGCTAGGAAGTTTTTGCAGATGGGCTATACCCGTAGCCGCCGCTATGCCAACCATAAATCAGGCAAAAAGTACGATGGCCCCGTACCGGCAGACAAAAAAGGGCAAAGTGGTGCTCATGGCAGAGAGCAGTTGCCCTTAATAACCGACGAAGTGAAAGCCGCTAGTGCTGCTATTTTTTACGAGCAATGGCAGAAGGCGAAAACGGATGAAAAGTATATTCAACTGATGAAGTTGCACCTAACTAAGTATGGAACTTAAAACCTTTCAGTACAGATAGTCCTTAAAAGATTTAGTCTCTTTTATGCCTACGTAATTCTTCCAGTGCTTCATTGTATTTCTCTAATACCGTGTAGTATTTCTCCCGCCATTCATTTACCTGGCTACTGGTTCCCTTTTCATTTGTACGCTCCAGCGAGTCCTTGTTTACACCCGATAAATCTACCAAGCTTGTTGCAAAGTCAGTTTGCTCAAAATCGGATCGGGATAATTTGAAACTAGCACACAATTGTGCAATCAGTTCGGCTGGTACATTGGCCCGCCCTATTTCATAAGAATTAATCTGGTGCCTGGTAAGCTGGAAATAGCTTCCAAACGACTCTTGTGTTAGAAACAGGTGAGTCCGTAAGAATTTTAGATTTTTTGCAGACAGACTAAGCATCAAACTTCATTTACAATAAATTTGCGTATTACGCCGTATTTGCACATTTTTACACAAGTGAAATAGTGAAAGCACAAGAGCATTACCTGTTTGAAACATCATACAACAGTGAGATAAGGCGAAAACTAAAAACTAATGTTGCAACGTATATAGTTCGTTAGCATGCGTAATTTACTTGTCAGATGAATTATTCAGAATGCACAATTACCCTTTTTAAATAAGCAATAGTAAAAGTAAAAAGCAAAAAATAGATAAACGCAGCTTATTTCCCTAATAGTAATACTCCACTTCCCACACTCATAAAAAGACTCACCTGGTGTGGGTCTTTTTTTAATCGACTACACTTATCATAAAGGCTAAAGCCAATGGTAAATTACTGGAAAAAGAACTGAAGGACATAATTTTAAGTGCCATTGAAAGGCAAACGAAACAAAAGTCAGGGCATCTTCTCCGCTGGCAATCAAGAGTTTTACGGGTAATCTGTGAAATGAGTGGAATACGTAATTGCATACAAACTAAATGAGCCGCATCAAACACTTCAAAGAGGATTAATAACTTCAATGCGGTTGTATGATTTTCTATTACAAAAAACTGACTGTACTTTTACTGCCTTCGCAATCGCAACTTGTCAGTTCTAGCCTCTTTCTGCTACCGTTCTAAGAGCAGCATTCGCTATTCCTCTTTTTAAAATATTAAAGTGTGTCCTAAAATTTGTGTCTTTTAAAAAGGACACAATATTTAGGACACAAAAAGGTGTCCTTTTTTATTTCAATTATTTTTCGGACACACATTTTTTGTTGCCAAAAACTGCAACTGCTTTTTTGTGTAAAAATGTTTGCGGGAAAAATTTTCGATAGCAGCTTACTCACAGGAAATAACTACCTATTTCCTTTCTGTATATTGCTGCTTCTAACTATTGGCCAACCCACCAATACCCATGAACCAAAACCCCGAACAACTTGCCCGTGATAAAACAGATTGCCTGCTCCCATATACAGCGGGCATGTGTCATTCAAACTTTTATATAACTGAGTGCCGGAACCGATATTGCTGCAAGATGATACCAACAGCTATTTAAGCCGGTCAATTACATATTGTTGAAAAAGCAGGTTGACGTTACCAAGGCAAAACAGCATCTAAATAATTATACGTAAAATCTAAAATGCGAAAATGAAACCGATTTTTTGTGTATTTGTCGCTTTTTTGCTTTTTAATACAGTAAATGCCCAATGTGATACAACACTTTTTCGCTACAGTGGATTGGATATACAGGATATCAGCCTGATTGATACCAATATAGTAGTGGGTGTAACAGGAAGCTATATCGTCAAATCAACTGATGGCGGAAAAAACTGGAAAATCAAACAAACACAACAGTCCAATTTATTATTAGCCATACAGCTACCTACCGACAGTGTTGGCTATGCTGTTGGTGATTATAAAACCATTTTAAAAACAGAAGACCAGGGTGAAAACTGGTTTCCATTATACTGTGCTGTTACCGGCTATACAAATCCTTATTCTGATTTCAAGGACTTGTTCTTCTTTAATAGTAGTAAAGGTTTTATAGTAGGCGATGATGGCAAACTGGTTGCTACAAATGATGGCGGAAAAAGCTGGACGGACACCACATTCAACAGCTCATACACATTAACCGGGATTACATTTATCAACGATAGCCTGGGTTTTATCTGCGGGAACAACAGTCAACTTTACCGCACAAAAAATGGCGGAAGACAATGGGAACAGCTGAATGCATATGTTGCAGGCAGCTCCATCACTTTTAATAAAGTACGGTTTATCGACAGCACCACAGGATTTGTAGTGGGCAGTGGCGGAACGGTATTGAAAACAATCAATGGCGGCACCACCTGGACAAAACTAACTATGCCTGTTTCCGGAGTATATTACCAAGACATTTATTTTATGGATTCCCTGAAAGGCTTTATTACAGGTTCATCCAGCAACTTTCCCGGAATCCTGCGAACGATTGACGGGGGCAATACCTGGAACGTAAGTAACCCTTATCCTGGTAAGTTAGGTACATACAATGCTATTAGTGCAGACAAGAACAATAAAAAAATAATATTTGCCGGCGGTGGTGGTGGGCGGTACATAGTGGCAACTACAGATGCAGGAGCCACTTATCAGGTGCATAGCTTTATTAAACGAGCACAGTTTCAGTTTAATAGTGTCCACTTTGTAAATGACTCAACTGGTTACATAGGAGGTGAACAGGGCGCCGTTTATAGAACGGCTGACTATGGAGAAACCTGGAAACCCCTGCAAAATATTCCTGGTCTTAACAGCAATTTGGTTCGAACCATTTTTTTTGTGGACTCACTACATGGTTTTGCTGTAACCGATAATATTTATAAAACGGTGGATGGTGCAAGAACATGGACTCAAACAACAATACCTGGAAATTTCCCTCAGTATACCCCCCGGCAAATGCATTTCTATGATACATTGACCGGCCTGGTTCAGGATCAGGGAAACATGTTTAAAACCATTGATGGTGGCACCACCTGGAGCTCTATAGCCACACCCAATTCTTTTTACAGAGATTTTACGGCTACTGCAGATGGAAAAGCGTTTGCTGTAGGTTATAATGGAAAACTTATCGCATCAATTGATAAAGGAACTACCTGGAGTACAGTGAACCTGAATACAACTAAATATTTAACCAGTATATACTTTTATAACAATCAGGTAGGTTATATCGGAACTGCCGATACAGCCTTGTTTAAAACAACAGATGGAGGTGTTACCTGGGCAAAATTAAGTATTGATATTCCTTCTAATTTTGAGGTGCATTCGCTCCGTTTCCTGAACGATTCGGCGGGTTACATGACTGCCAGTAATGGCAGCAGTCTTTTGTGGATGTATAAAACTAAGAATGGTGGTGTGTCCTGGCAATTGGAAAGGGTCGAATCGGAGAAGCTATCCTACTTCTCGGGCTTTTCTACTTTGTACATAGTAGGTGGTGGCGGTATTATTCTAAAAACAGATAAGTCTAAGTTGCCCACTGCCCCGGGTTATATTTATGGCCCCGATAAAGCTTGTATAAATAATAAGTCAGCATTTATTACCGGCAGTATTCCGGGTGTTACTTATAACTGGTCACTTTCAGGAGGCGGAGTAGATAAACCAATTGCCAATAAGGATACGGTACTTTGGAATGCAGCAGGGCAATACACGCTTACAATGTCGGTTTCCAACGCCTGCGGTATTAGCCAAAGCAGGCAAACCATTATCGATGTTGCATCTTTTCAACCAATTATAACTGTAGTGGACTCCGTGCTAACAGCTACCGAGGGCCTTACCTATCAATGGTATCGGTCTGGCATTCCCATTTCTGCATCTCAAGGTGGTACTTCCCGCAGTATCATTGGCCGGCTGGCCGGTTCTTACACGGTTCAGGTAAAAGGTTATTATGGTTGCACGATAGTGTCGCCGGCAGTTACGTATGCAGGCTTGTCTGCATCGCTTTGCCCGGACGGAAGCACTTCTATCTCCTCTTATTTGGGTGGAAGCAGCTATCAATGGCAAAGGAATACCGGATTGGGTTTTATTAATATTTCTGACAATAGCTTTTTTACAGGTACAAACACTTCCACCTTGCTTCTTACAAATATACCATCGTCGTGGTACGGGTACACGTTCAGGTATATCACTAATATGGGCACTAGCGATATATATACGCTACAGTTTACCAACCGCTGGATTGGCTCAATAGATACAAAATGGGAAAACCCCGCTAATTGGAGTTGTGGTACAATACCAGATGCTAATACAGATGTAGTAATTACCAGTGGTACAGTAGTTATTCAAACGAATGTAAGTATCCGGAAGCTTACAATGAACCCTACAGTAAACCTTACCGTTCGAACAGGCAATACATTAACCATTACACATTAAATTTTACTGTGTACCATTCTGTATATTGCTGCTTCATTATTGGCTGATCCTACCAATAACCCATGAACCAAAACCCCGAACAACTTGCCCGTGATACCATTGACCGCTTGCTTTCTGTGGCCGGCTGGGTAGTGCAATCCAAGCAAAAAATAAATTTAGCTGCCGCTACTGGCGTGGCCGTTCGGGAATACCAAACCGATATTGGGCCCGCCGATTACGTGTTGTTTGTAGATAAAAAGCCGGTAGGGATTATTGAAGCTAAAAGAGCAGAAGAAGGCGTGCACCTAACCGTACACGAAGACCAAAGCGAAGGCTACGCCAAAGCCAAGCTGAAATACCTGAACAACGAGCCGCTGCCCTTTGTGTACGAAAGCACTGGCGAACTTACCCGCTTTACCGATTACCGGGATCCTAAGCCCCGTAGTCGACCTGTATTTCATTTTCACCGGCCCGAAACGTTTTTGCAATGGAAGAGGCAGGAAAGCTCGCTGCGGAAAAGACTGCACGATACACC